>JAZQAP010000490.1:0-2338 GCA_045545275.1 Thermoguttaceae bacterium
GTTCGACGGCGTCCTCGCTCTCGTCGGTAACGTCCCCTTCTCGCCCGGGAGCCCCGCGACGCCGCGCCGCCGCCGTTCGCGCCTTCGTCGTTCCGGTCGCCGAATAAAACGGGACGCCGCCCCCGATTTCGCTCGGCGCCGACTCGCCGATTTCCGCAAGGGGCGCCGCTTCCGCCGCGCCGTCGTTTTGCGCCGTCAAATCCGTTAAAGACCGCAAAGTCTCCTCGGCGAGCGCTTGTTCCATCTCCTCGACCGCGTCGTCCAGCGTTTCGTTAACGTCAGGAATCGTCTCGAACGTCGTCTCGGCGGTCGCGGAATCCCCGGCTTCGTCGACGAAATCAAGTTCGCTCGGCTCCGGCGCAAACCCGCTCTCCGTCCAGCCGATCGTTCCGACGCGAACCTGAAGCGCGATCGACGCCAAAATCAAAACAAGAATCAAATGCAAGAAAACGCTAACGAACGCGCCCAAATTCCGTCGCGTCGTCGCCCAACGCCAAAGAATTTGCGCCGTCGAAAGTTCGCGCCAACGCGCCGGAACGGGAAAGAGCCCCAAAAGTTTGCGCGTCTTATTTTTTTTACCCAAACGGCGGCGTCGACGCGTTTCCGGCGAAAAAGAATCGCTCGAAACGCCCCGCTTAGCTAGCTCCGCTTCGTCGAAATCGTCCTCGCCGACGATAATCGGCGGCACAACGACGCGACGCGGCTCCTCGACGTTCGGCGCCAACGGGTCAAAATTCTGTCTACTCTCCCCATTTTGCCGTTTCACCGAGTTTTCCGCGTCGTTAAAGTCGCTAAACTTGTTAAAATTGTCGCCGTTTTTCGCGCCGTTCATTCCCGTTTTCCTTCGTCGTCCCCGACGCGACGGCGTCCGAGCCGCGCTTCGAACGCCTTCCCTTAACCAATCGAACGACGCGGCGGCGTTTTAGCGCATCTCCATTTCGATGTAGTCGGTTTTCGGGTTCCCAACGTACAACTGACGCGGCCGCATAATCTTCGCGCCCTCGGCGAAGTGCTGTTCCTTCCACTGCGCGATCCAACCGGGCAAACGGCCGATCGCGAACATCACCGTAAACATATCGGTCGGAATCCCCATCGCTCTTAACAAAATACCGCTGTAGAAGTCGACGTTCGGGTAAAGTTTGCGGTCGACGAAGTACGGGTCTTTGAGCGCCTTCTCCTCCAACTTCCGAGCGACGTCGAGCAACGGATCGGAGAGCTTGAGTTTGTCGAAAACGCGGTCGCAAGCGGTTTTGAGGATTTTAGCGCGCGGGTCGTAATTGCGGTAAACGCGGTGCCCGAACCCGAACAGCCGGAAAGGATTCGTTTTATCCTTCGCCGCTTCGAGGCAATCCTCCGGACGCATTCCGCCCTTATGAATCCGCTCGAGCATCTCCATCACCTTGACGTTGGCGCCGCCGTGCAGCGGGCCCCAAAGCGCGTTGACTCCGGCGCTGCACGACGCGAACAGGTTCGCTTGCGCCGAACAAACGACGCGGACGGCGTTCGCGCTGCAGTTTTGCTCGTGATCGGCGTGCAAAATGAAGACCAAATTCAACGCGTCTTCGATTTCCGGCGCGACTTCGTATTGTCGGTACGGAATCGAAAACATCATATGCAGAAAGTTCGCGCAGTAACGCAAGCTCGGGTCGGGATAAATGAACGGCAAACCGGACGCGCGACGGTGCGTGAACGCGGCGATGGTGCGCACTTTGCTAATAACGCGAGCGGCGGCTTCCATCAGCGTCGCTTCGTCTTCAAAGAACAAAAATTCTTTATGATAACACGACATCATCCCGATCATCGCCGAGAGAATCGCCATCGGCGGCGCGTCGACCGGCAACGACTGGAACTGACTTCGGAGCCCCTCGTGCAGGAGTTCGTGTTCGGTCAGCATATCGCTGAACTGCGCCAACTCGTCTTTATCCGGCAGGCGCCCGAAAATCAACGCCCAAGCGACCTCGATAAAGTTCGGGTTCGGACGGTCGAACTGCTCGATCGGAATCCCGCGATAACGGAGGACGCCGCGGTCGCCGTCGATGTAAGTGATCGAACTGCGGCAAATCGCCGTGTTCCCGAGCGAAGGGTCGTAAGTCGTCAGCCCGTGATCTTTATGCAACGACGTAACGTCGACGGCGCGCTCCCCCTCGACCCCGGTGTAAACGTTCAAATCGATTTCTTTTCCGTCGATCAGAAGTTTCGCCTTGTCCTGCAAATTCGACATAACTTCTCCTTCTTCGCAAATAAGTCTCTTCCTAATTGTCCTTCGTCCGTCGCGAAAACGGGTCGCGCTCGTCCGGCCGATTTCCTCGACGCCGGTTTGCGCCGCCGACGCCGTTCC
>JAZQAP010000491.1:0-4819 GCA_045545275.1 Thermoguttaceae bacterium
CCTTTCGAACTCGTCGATATGTTCCGGCAACTCGACCAGCGCGCCGACCTGTTTGCGAACGTCCCAATAAAAAAACGCCGTCGCGACGACCGCGAAGAGCGCGAACGCCCCCGTCGCGAACGTCCCGCCGTCCCGACAAAAACCGACGGCGAAACGCAACGTCAAAAACGCCCAAGCGCCGACGAACGCCCAACAAAAAATCCGGAAAACTCGCAACGGAACGCGAATTTCCGGAATCTCGTAAAACCGCGTTTTCAACAGGTAAGCCGCCGAAGCGCCGCGCAACGTCCGCGACGCTAAATTCAAAAACGCCGAAATAACCGCGACAAGAACGCAATAAAGATACGCTTCAAAATAAGCGTTCGGTTTCAACGCGCCCGAAAAAACGCTCGGCGCCCAACTCGCCAACCGCGACGCCAACGGCGCGGGTTCTTTTTGAATTTTGCTCCAAATCCGCCTTCCTTTTTCCGCGACGCGGTCGCCCAACCGCGTTTCCGCCTCTCCTTCGCTCTCGTCGGCTTTTCCGGTTTTATCGGTTTTATCGTTTTTGCGCGTTTTCGCCGTTTGAACTTTCGCGTTTTTTTCCGATGTTGCGACGCTTCGCGTTTCCGGCTCGCCGTTCATTTTAATCGCTCGGCGCTCGTCCTTTCCGCCGACCGTCCAAATCAGCGCGCCTAACAGAAGAACCAAAAGCGCCGCCGCGCCGACGCGTTGTTTCGTTTTAACGTTCATTTTACCGCCGTTTACGTTTCCGCTCTTTTAAATCTTGTTGTAACAATTTTCAGAACGCGCCCGCTTCCGCGTCGCCGTCGAACATTATAAAGAATTTTTCGAGAAATTTCAAGAAAAGAAACGCAAAAAGCGGCGATTTCCTTCGTTTAACGCAAAAAAGACGCGACGGCTCGAGTTCTTCGCTCGAACCGTCGCGTCTCGCTCGCTTAAACGTCGACGCAACGCAACGTCCGCCCGACGCTTAGTTAATCGTCGCGTCTCAATAAACTTTGTTGACGACGCGCGGATAAAGAATAACGTCGCGAATATTTTCGATCCCGGTAACGTACATCGTCAAGCGTTCGAGCCCGAGCCCGAACCCGCCGTGCGGCGTCGAACCGAAGCGGCGCAGGTCGATGTAATTCTCGTATTCGGCGGTCGACATCCCGCGATCTTGCATCGCTTGGAGGAGTTTGCCCAAGTCGGCTTCGCGTTCGCTCCCGCCGATGATTTCGCCGACGCCCGGCGCGAGCAAGTCGGTCGCCGCGACCGTTTTGCCGTCCGGATTCTGTTTCATATAGAACGACTTGATCTCTTTCGGGTAATCGGTAACAAAAACCGGTTTTCCGAACGCGACTTCGGCGAGATATTTCTCGTGTTCGGTCGCCAAGTCGCCGCCCCACTCGACCGGGAACTCGAATTTAACGTCGGCCTTCTTCAAGATTTCGATCGCCTCGGTGTACGTAACGACGCCGAAGTCCTCCGAAACCAAGCGGTTGAGTTTGTCGATCAAACCGTTTTCGAAGTTTTTGTCGAAGAACGCCAACTCGTTCGGGCAGCGTTCCAAGACCGCCTTCACGACGTATTTAATCGACGATTCGACGACTTCGATAACGTCCGGGAGTTCCGCGAACGCGATTTCCGGCTCGACGTGCCAAAATTCGGCGACGTGTCGCGGCGTGTTGCTGCATTCGGCGCGGAAGCTCGGGCCGAACGTGTAAATCTTGCCGAACGCCATCGCGGCGACTTCGCCTTCGAGCTGACCGGAGACGCTCAAACCCGCTTTTTGCCCGAAGAAGTCGTCGGCGTAATACTCTTCTTCGCTCTTCGCTTCGGCGTTCCAAGGTCGGGTCGTAACGCGGAACATTTCGCCGGCGCCTTCGCAGTCGCTGGCGGTAACGATCGGCGTGTGAACGTAAACGTAACGGCGGCCTTGGAAGAACTCGTGAATCGCCGCCGACAAGACGGAGCGGACGCGGAAAACGGCGTTAAACGTGTTCGCGCGCAGACGCAAGTGCGGAATCGTCCGCAAATATTCGAGCGTATGTCGTTTCTTTTGAAGCGGATATTCGGACGGGCACTCGCCGATCAGCTCGATCGACTCGGCGTTCATCTCGACCGAGCCGTTGCGCGACGGAACGATTTGCCCGACGACGCGGAGCGCGGAGCCGAGTTTCAGGAACGGCGCCGGATTCGCGATTTTCTCTTTGTCGATAACGATTTGCAGGTGTTTGAGCGTCGTTCCGTCGTTGAGTTCGACGAACGCCATCGTTTTCGAATCCCGCGAAGTGCGCGCCCAACCGCAAACGGTCGCGGTCGCGTTCACAAACGACGCGTCGTTCATCACGTCGAAAATATCGGTGTGTTTCATCTCTTTCCTCGCCCGCCCGACTCGCCGCGAACCGCCGCCGTCGAGCGCAAAACCTCGGTAAATCGCGACTCTTTGAAAATATCGATTATCGCGACGTTTTTAAATTAATCAAAGCCGACGTTTCGGCTCGCCCCGACGCTCCGCTTCCGGTCGGAAACGCGCTAAAAAGCGCCGCGCAAATTTTAACGTTATCATTTTACCCCGGCGCGATTTTTTGTCAATCCGGGCCCCCTTTTCTTCCGCCGATTCTTGGAGCGCGCGCCGATTTTTCCGCCGTCGACGCGAAAAAGAGCCGAAAAAAGCGTTGAAAACGCCGCTCGAATCGGTTATAATGCGTTTGACGCGGCGTTCGCCGTCGTCTTGCCGGAAAATTCCCCGAAATGTCGCCGCCGAAAAGCCGCCGTTTCTCCCTTCCCCTTACTAATAACGTCAAAACGAAAGGAACCGCGATGCCCGCCGAACGCCCCGACGCGATCGAGTCCCCGCTGAACGTCCCGAACATCGACCCGAACGAGCCGTTAACCTCCGCCGAACGCCAATTCGACGCGCAGGGACGCCCCTTTGTCGTCGTCGACGGGCGCCGTTACGTTCTCGCCGACGACGAGCCGGAAATTGACCTCGCGTCCCTTCCGCCCAACCCGAAACTCGCGGAGTTGCCGCCGGTTCCGCGCGACGTCTCGACGACGGCGAAGCTCGTCCTCCTCTTCGGCTCGACCGCGACCTCGACCTTCGGCTGGTTTTGGCTTTGCTTCTCAATGTTGTTCGTCGTCGGCTTCTTCGGAACGATGCGCGTCGGAACAGCCCTCCTCGACCGCGGCGCGACTTGGGAGCCGTATTCGATCGCGACGCTCGTCTCCTGCGACGACGGAAACGTCGAAATCAACGGACGTTCGGCGTATCGCTGGAAGTTCGCGGGCCCGGCTCCGGACGGCTCGTACTTCGAAGGCGTTTCGCACTCGTTTTCTTACCGCGAACCCGGCCAACTCGTCGCCGTCGAGAAAAAAGCCGGAACGACCGACGTTCTCCGCGCCGAGGGAACGTCGACCGCGCCGTTCGGCGACTCGCTCGGCTCGCTACTTTTCGTCGCGGCGTTCCTCTCGATCTTCTTAATTATCGGCGTTTGTTTAGCGATTATCGGCCCGGTTCGACGCGGTTTGCGAACGATTCCGCTTCTGCGCTCCGGCGCTCCGGCGCAAGCGGTTCCCGTCGACGTTTCCCCGACCGGAACCCGGGTCAACGGCCGCCCCGAAATGGAGGTAACTTACCGTTTCCAAGCGGTTAACGGCGCCGAGTTCGAAACGTCGGCGCGCGGTCTCAAAATCGACCGTTTGACCGACGACCCGGCGGAAGTCCTCCTTTACGACCCGGAAAACCCGAAAAAATCGCTCGTTCTCGACGAATTGCCCAAGAGCGTCAAAACCGTTCCCGGCCAAGGCTTTACCGCGCGCCCGTTCGGCTTGATTTTCCCGCTGATCGGCGCCGTCGTCTTCCTCGCCGAAGTCGGTTACGCGCTGAAACTTTCGTTTCAAGTCGACCGCGCCGTCTTCTCGACCGAGCCGCCGACCGCCGCCGCCCAATTCGACCCGAGCGCCGCGCTAAGTTGCCCCGACTGCGAAAGCGGAACGCCGCATAATCACTCGCATTCGCAACACGCGCATTCGCAAGGTTTACATATCCACTCCGCCGACTGCGAACACGAACATTCGCGGGACGGCGAGCCGTCAACGCCGTCCGAACGCCCCGTCGACGCCGAGTAACGCCGCCGCCGCAAAAGAAAATCGTTTCAGTTTAAAAATTTTCAAAACCCCTTAAAAACGCCGAGCGAAGCGCGCCTTTCGCCGTTTCGCTCCCAACCGAAAAGGAACCGCAAATGAGCGCGAAAACAACGACGACCGTCGGTCTTTACGGAATCGGTCTCGAAACGTATTGGCCGCAATTCGAAGGTTTGCGCGAACGTCTCGTCGGCTATCAAGGCGTCGTCGCCGACAAACTCCGCTCCCTCGGCGCGAACGTCGTCGACGTCGGCTTGATCGACAATCCGGAAAAAACCCGCGCCGCCGCCGACCGTTTTCAACGGGAAGACGTCGACCTTATCTTCCTTTACGTCTCGACTTACGCGCTCTCCTCGACGGTTCTTCCGGTCGTTCAAAAACTCGGCAAACCGGTCGTCGTCCTCAACCTGCAGCCGACCCGCGCCATCGATTACGCGACGTTCAACAAACTCGGCGACCGCACGAAAATGACCGGCGAATGGCTCGCGAACTGCCAAGCGTGCAGCGTTCCGGAAATCGCGAACGCGTTCCTGCGCTCCGGCGTCGAATTTTACCAAATCACCGGCGTCCTGCAAGACGACCCGTTCGTCGACGACAAACTCCGCGCTTGGATCGAAGCGGCCCGCGTCGCGTCGATTCTTAAATCGAGCAGAATCGGGCTCTTAGGGCATTATTACAACGGCAT
>JAZQAP010000492.1:0-2005 GCA_045545275.1 Thermoguttaceae bacterium
TAAAGGCGGCGATTTTTTTAATCGAAACGATCCTTTAACGGCGCGTTCCGACGATTCGCAACCGTCGGCCGCGCAAGGAGTTGCGTTTTAACGATGAAACGTTTTTTTAATCTTTTTTCGACGGCGCTCGTCGTCGGAACGTTCGTTTTGAGTCCGGCGTTCGTCGGCGCGCAAGACGCGACTTCCGTCGGCGTCGCGACTTGCAATCCGACGCAAAACCTCGACGAAAACGTCGCGCTTCCGCGAGCGGCGCCGGAACCGGTCGGCGTGCCCTCGCAAGCGCTCGTCGTGCTGATTCAAACGCTCGACGCTAAGTTCAACCGTATGGACAGTTTAATGGTGTTGCGCGACGGCAAGGTGATCGCCGAATGTTGGCGCGCGCCGAACTCGGCCGACGCCCCTCACGCGATGTATTCGCTGAGCAAGAGTTTCACTTCGACGGCGATCGGCTTCGCGGTGCAGGAAGGCAAGTTGAGTATCGACCAAAAAGTCGTCGACATTTTCCCGGACGATCTGCCCGCCGAACCGTCCGAAAATTTGAAGAAAATGACGCTTGCCGACCTGCTGTCGATGAGTTGCGGACACGAGACGGAAGTCGCGCTGCCGAATATGGTTAGAGCGACTTACGGACTCGAAAAACAATATATTAAACCGGGCGAGCCGACTTGGGTTCAAGCGTTTTTGGCGCACCCGGTTCCGCGCGAACCCGGAACGCACTTCCGTTACAATACGCCGGGAACGTATATGTTGTCGGCCGCGCTCCAAAAAACGGTCGGCGAAACGACCCGCGATTACCTCGTTCCGCGTCTTTTCGAGCCGTTACATATTGAAACGCCGTACTGGGAAAAGTCGCCGGAAGGTATCACTAAAGGCGGCACCGGACTGTACTTGCGCACCGAGGATATTGCGAAGTTCGGCCAACTTTACCTCCAACGCGGACGCTGGAACGACAAGCAAATTTTGAGCGCCGATTGGGTCGATTTGGCGACGAGTTACAAAGTGTCAAACGGTTCGAACCCGGACAGCGACTGGGCGCAAGGGTATTGTTTCCAATTTTGGCGTTGTCGCAAAAATATCTATCGCGGCGACGGCGCCTACGTCCAATTTTGCGTCGTTATGCCCGACCAAAACGTCGTCGTCGCAATGACTTCCGACGGAAACGACTACCAAGGGCAACTGAATACGCTTTACGATATTTTGCTTCCGGCGTTGCAAAACGAGGCGCTTCCGGAAAACGCCGACGCCGTCGCGAAACTGCGCGAAACCGAGAAATCGCTCCAACCGAAAGAAGGAACGTCCGGCAGCGAAGTGCGCGAGCAAGTCCTTTACAGCGAAGCGCTTAAACGCGAAGTCAAGTGCCGAATTTATCTTCCGAACGAGTACCGCACGACGTCGTTTTCGTACCCGGTTTTGTACCTCCTGCACGGGATGGGCGGGAACGAGAAAAATTGGAGCGATCCGAAACAAGGGAACATCCAAAAGATTGCGGACGAATGGTTTGCGAAAAATCCGACGAAAAAAGCGATCATCGTGACGCCGGACGCGCAAAGTTGCTGGTACCGCGACAGCGCCGACGATTCGTGCAAGTATGAAACGTTTTTCTTCGACGAGCTAATTCCCGCGATCGAAACGTTTTATCGCTGCAAAACCGGCAAGGAAAACCGCTCGATCGCCGGGTTGTCGATGGGCGGGTACGGCTCCCTTCTTTACGCCTTGCGTCGTCCGGATATGTTTAGCGCCTGCTTCGCGATGAGTCCGGCGATTCGGACGCAAGAAGAGGTTGCGGCGGCTCCGTTTAAAGAGTTTATAAGTCGTTATCGCAAAGCGGCTTCCGTCGACGAAAACGCCGAGCGGCTCGACGATTATTTCTTTGCGAACGATCCGCATACGCTCGTTAAGAAGTTGCCGGACGACGCGAAAAAGTCGATTCGATTCTGTCTCGACTGCGGCGACGACGACTATTTGACGCCGGGCGCGCACGCGTTCCACAACGAAGCGAAAGCGG
>JAZQAP010000493.1:0-8505 GCA_045545275.1 Thermoguttaceae bacterium
AAAGCGCGAACGGCGTCGGCGTCGTTCGCGCTTTTTTGTTGGAAGAAAGACGACCCGTTTCGTTGGGAACGCGAAGCGTCGAAGACGTCGACGTCGCCAACTTTGCCGATTGAACCGATTTTATCGGTTAAGCGTTTGGGGGAACGCTTGACTTTAACGTTCGCGCCGGTTTTGACGGCGTTTTCCGTCGACGGGGCGCGGCGTTTCGTCGTTTGCTTGGAACGCCGTTGATTGCGTTCGCGGCGTCGACTTTGCCGTTCGCGCCGATTTTGACGGCGGTTTTGCGTCGGGCGAGCGTTAACTTTGCCGTTTGCGCCGGTTTTTCGTCGAGGAGGCGCGGCGTTTCGTCGTTTGCTTGGAACACCGTTGGTTGCGTTCGAGGCGTCGACTTTGCCGTTCGCGCCGGTTTTGACGGCGGTTTTTCGTCGAAGAAGCGCGGCGTTTCGTCGTTTGCTTGGAACGCCGTTGGTTGCGTTCGCGACGTCGCTTGGTCGTTCGCGCCGATTTTAACGGCGGTTTTGCGTTGGCTGGAAGGCGACTTTGTCGGTCGCGCCGGTTTTAACGGCGGTTTAACGGTTGGGCAACCGTTCGGCGGCCCAGACGGCGAGGTCTTCGCGGTTGATTTTCGCGTTGTGTCGGACGTCGACCGGGAGCGCCGGGCAAATTAAAACGCGTCGAATCGCCGCCGTCGTCGCGTTCGCGGCCAACAGCTCCAAAATTTCGGCGCAAAGTCGCTCTTCCTCGACCTCGTTTTCGGGACGGGCGTTCGGGAACGGCTCGACGACCATTACCGGCTCGCGCCAAAGATCGCGGTTCGCCGCCGCGCGCTCCGAAATTTGCGCCGGTTCGACGTAATCGGCGGGAAGCGGAACGCCGACGAGCGCCGAGCGGTAAATCTTCGGCGACTCGTTCGAAATCGCTTCGCAAGGAATCGTAAACATCGGCCCGGCGGCGGTTTCGACGCGGTGCGACTTGCGACCGCAGAACCAAAAACGGTCTTGGTCGTCGATGTAGCCGACGTCGCCGACGCGGCGCCAAAGTTTGCCGTCTTTGTCGAAAACAAGGGCCAACTCGTTCGCTTCGACGCGGGTAACGTAACGCGGCGAAACTTGCGGGCCGGAGACAAGAAGTTCGCCGATTTCGCCGCGCCCGAGCGTTTCGACGCCTTCCAAACGCGGAATCGGGGCGTCGGTAACGGGAATGACGCGCCGCTCGATCGTGTCGAAGAAACGCCCGACGCAAATCCCGGCGCCGCGCCGCGTCTTCGCCGACGTCTCTTCGAGCACTTCGCGCGACTCGATCATTGCGAGCGGCAACGACTCGGTCGCGCCGTAAGGGGTGGAAATGTTCGCGTCCGGCGGCAAAACGCGGCGGAATTTTTCAAGGAGTTTGAACGAAACCGGCGCTCCGGCGATCGCGGCGCGTTTGAGCGTCGGAATCGTCCGCTTTTCTTGGAGGCAAAAGTCGACGACGCGGTTCCAAAGGGCGGGGGAGCCGAACGCTTGGGTGATTTGCCAATCGTCCGCCGCTTCGAGGAAAAGACGCGGGTCGACCGACGCCGGGCGGGTCGAGTCCATGTCGGGGATAACCGCCGTCGCGCCCATTCCGGCGTCGAAGAGGCCGAAAAAGGGGAAGCCGACCAAATCGACGCCGCCGGGCCGCGCGTCGAGCCGCTTCGAGATTTCCTCGACCTGCGTTTTGAACATACGGTGCGTGTAAAGGACGCCCTTGGCGACGCCGGTACTCCCGCTGGTGAAGATGATCGCCGCCGCGTCGTCGAGTCGGCGTTTCGGGTCGGCGGCGCGAACGAACGGCTCGCGACGGATTTTGTCGAGCGAAAGCCCGCGCCAAAACCAACGGCGACCGACGGTTAGGTTCTTTTTCGCTTTCGGGAAACGTCGACGGAGGCAAACGCGCGCCGCTTGAACTTGCGGAATCGCGATAAAGCCGTCGAGCTCGGCGTCGCGCAGGCAAGCGAGCATCCGCTTGATTCCCATCCCGGGGTCGATTAGGACGAGAACGGCGCCGCTTTTGTACAACGCGAAAACGAGCGAAACGAAGTCGACGCCCTGCCGAACCATCAGCGCGAGCCGGTCGCCCGGTTTGACGCCGGAACGTTGGAGCGCGGCGGCGATTCGGTCGGAATCTTGGTCGAGTTCGGCGAAGGTGAGCGTCGAGTAAACGCGTTTGCCCGCCGGGTCGCGGAGCGGTCGCTTGCTTCGGCCTTCGTAAAGCGGTTGCGCGACGGCGATCGCGTCCGGCATGGAGGCGGCGAAACGGCGCAAAAAGTCGGCGGTGTTGAAATATTCGACGGCGGGAGGGTCGGCGTTCGGGCGCATAAAACCGGCGTCGTCGGCGCGATTAGCAAACGCATTTTACCCAATTTAACGGGAAACGGCGTTCGGGTTAACCGCGTCGGCGTCCTTATTAATTAATAATGACAAAATCGACGGCGAAGCGAGGCGCGACGCAAGCGAAACCGCGTTCCGCCGTCGAGAAAAAACGAGTTGTCGATAAATGGATTATCGGCGCGTTTTTTAATAAAGTTCGCCGTTGCCGCGACCGTTCCACTCGTTTTGGAGCATGTCGGCGCCCGGGCAAGACGTTTTGAGGTTCGGTTCGGTCGAGATGTTGATTTCGCCGAGCGCGGCGCGAACGAGGTCGCCGATCAGCGCGTCGAAATCGCCTTCCCAGAAGGAGTTCTTGTGTCCGAAAGCGCAATAAAGGACGGTTCCGGCGCCTTCTTTACGAGCCCAAACGCAGGGGAACGCCGGGCGGTCGTAACACTTGTTGTGATCTTTGTTCTTCATCCCGGCGGTTTGGAGCGACATCAAAACGCGCATTTCCGGCGCGAAATTCTTGTTCGCGTACCATTCGTCGTGATGGCGGAACGATTTTTTGCCCTTCGACCAAGGGAGAACGTCGTCGACGACTTCGACGGTCGCTTCTTGTTGTTCGCCGTGAATAATGAACTCGCCCCCTTGCAGACGGATGTATTCCGGTTGATCGAAGAACGCGTCGACTTTGTAACCGGTGTTCCCGCGCCAAGTGTCGGTCGAGGAGTGGAAGCCGAGGAAGCCGACGCCGCCGCGGATCGCCGCGTAGAAGTTTTTGACGCCTTGCGCGGTCATCGCTTTGCCGCCGTCGTTTCCGCCGTCTTTGTCGAGGTCGCCGCTCGTGTAGAAAATAATCGCGCCGTATTGCGAGAGGTCGCCGTCGAAAACGGTTCCGTCTTTAGTGCAAACGACTTCGACGCCGAGGTCTTTCGCAAGGCGCTTGAACGCTTTGTCGGAGACGCTTTCGCCGTCCGCGCCGAGCTTCACCGGGTTGTGTTCGAACCCTTGGGAGCGGGAGAAGTAGAGGATTTTTTTCGGGGCTTTGTCGTCCGCGAAGAGTTGCGAAAGGGCGGAGGCGAACGGAAGGGCGGCCGCGGTCGCCGCGGAGTAGGTCAAAAATTCTCGTCGTCGCATGAGTTCGGTTCCTTGGAAGGCGCGCGAGCGTCCGGTTTTGACGTTCGCGCCGATAAAACTGATTACAGCGGAAAGTTGCGTCGCGACGAAGAAAACGGCGTCGGAACGCGGGGAGAGCGAGCGAAAAGCGTCGCTCTCAAACTTATTCTCTTATTATAAAGGAAACGCGCCCGCTTTGCAAACGGTTTTTTGATTTTTTTCCAAAAACCGGCGGAGAAATCGCGTTGCGGCGGGCGGAGGATTTGCGGATAAAAGCGATTGTAGCGGTCAAGCGCGAAACGAGCGAAAAAATCGCGACGAATCGAGAATTATCGGGTCGAGGCGCGTCGAAACGAATTGACGCGGAAATTCTATCGGTTATAATAATTTAGGCCGTTTTTACGCGCCGACCGTTTTCTGGCGGCGTTTTCGAGCGTCGAAGGCGGTTTTTGCCGGTCGCGTCGATTTTGCGGGGCTCGGTCCGCGTTGAAAACGGTTGAAACAGTCGAAAAAACGCGCGGTTTTGATTGTCGGTTGAGTTAAGGAATAAATGCAGCGGGATTTTGCGCAAACGATCGTCGTCGGCGTCGGGCTTCTCGGCGGCTCGGTCGGGCTGGCGGCGAAAAAAGCGGACGTCGGCGGGAAGATTATCGGCTTCGGACGCTCGGAGACGAAGTTGCGGCGGGCGGTCGAGTTGGGCGCCGTCGACGCGTTCGCGACCGATTGGCGGGCCGCGCTCGAACTCGGGGCCGAGACGCAAGGCGCGACGCAAATTGTTTTCGCGGCGCCGGTCGAAACGAATTTGCGGGTTTTGCGGGATTTTTGCCGAGTTTGCGCCGAAATTTGCGAAGAAAAGGGCGCCGACGCGTTCGCCGGGCGGTCGTTTTTGCTCTCCGACGTCGGGAGCGTCAAGGGCGATTTTGTTCGAACGGTCGACGCGCTGTTGAGTTCGCCGGAGCGTCCGAGCGGGGTTCGGCTCGAAACGGTCGCCGCGCACCCGATCGCCGGAAGCGACAAATCGGGCGTCGAGTTTGCGACCGCCGACCTCTTTAGAGGGAAATTAACGATTTTAACGCCTTGGGAGAGCGTCGCCGACCGTCGCGCCGCGCTCGAACGGGGGGAAGCGGTTTCGGACGACGCCGTTAAAACCGTTGAAAACGGCAAAGTCGTCGAAGTCGAGCAAATCGACAAACGCACTCGCGCCGACGAAAACAACGTCGGCGGCGATAAGGTCGGCGAAAGCGGTAAAAGCGGCAATACCGGCAAGGTTGGCGCGACCGTTAAAACCGGTTTAAACGGTGAAATTTCGCGTTGCGTCGCCGGGGAGAAAGCGGAGGCGGTCGCCGCCGTTCGCGCGTTTTGGGAAGCGCTCGGCTCGACGGTCGTCGAAACCTCGGCGGACGAACACGACCGCATTTTGGCGCGAACGAGTCATTTGCCGCACCTTGCGTCCGTCTTGACGGCGAGCGTCGTCCCGACGGAGGAACTCCTTTTTACCGGAACCGGTTTCCGCGACGTTACCCGGTTGGCCGGAGGGGCGCCCGACGTTTGGGTCGAGATTTTCGGCTCGAACCGCGCCGCGACGCTCGACGCCCTCGAGCGCTTGGAAGAGAAGATTGTTCTTTGGAAATCGTTCTTGAAAGAGAACGACCGGGAATCCATTTTAACCTTTTTGAAGGAAACGAAGAAGAAACGAGATGCTTTGGGAAGTTGACATTTTTGCCGCGCCGGGATTGCCCGACGTCGTTGGAACGGAAACGGTCGCGGACGCCGCCGACCTCGGTTTTTCGCCGAATTTGACCTTGGGCTTCGCTCGCGGATACCTCCTTCAAGGCGATTTGAGTCGCGAACAAGTCGAAACGCTCGCGTCGCGCCTCCTCGCCGACCCGGTCGTCGAACGCGCTTCGATCGGCGTCGTCGGAGACGCGGTTCTCGCCGAGTCGCTCGCCGGCAAAACCGGTAAAATCGTTTACGTCCTCCCGAAACCGGGCGTTACCGACGTCGTCGCCGACGCCGCGCGCCAAACGGCGGCCGATTTCGGCGTCGAGCCGGAGGCGGTTCGCACCTTCAAAAAGTACTGGATCGACGGCGTCGACGCGACGGAAATCGAACGCCTCGCCCGCAAACTCCTCGCCAACGACGCGATCGAGCAAGTCGCGTTCGACGAACTCGGCTTCGACTCGCTTCAAGTCGGTTCGCCGTACAAGTTCGAGCTCAAGACGGTCGCGATTCGCTCGATGAACGACGCGGAACTCGAAACGCTCAGCAAGCAAGGCCAGCTCTACCTGTCGCTCGTCGAAATGCAAACGATCCAAAAGCATTTCCAAGACCTCGACCGCGACCCGACCGACGTCGAACTCGAAACGATCGCGCAAACTTGGAGCGAACACTGCAGCCATAAGACGCTCGCCGGTCGTATTTCCTATAGCGGCCCGGAAGGCGAAATCTTCTTCGAGAATATGCTGAAGGAAACGATCTTCGGCGCGACCGTTAAAATCCGCGAAAACCTCGGCGCCGACGATTTCTGCGTCAGCGTTTTCGCCGACAACGCGGGCGTCGTCAAGTTCGACGACGAATACAACGTTTGCTTCAAGGTCGAAACGCACAACCACCCGAGCGCGCTCGAGCCTTACGGCGGCGCCAACACCGGGATCGGCGGCGTCATTCGCGACCCGATGGGCACCGGCCTCGGCGCGAAACCGATCTGCAACACCGATATTTTCTGCTTCGCGCCGCCGCAATTCGATCCGAACGAGCTGCCGAACGGCGTCCTTCACCCGCGCCGCGTCATTAAAGGCGTCGTCGCCGGCGTCCGCGACTACGGCAACCGAATGGGGATTCCGACCGTCAACGGCTCGATCTTCTTCGACAAACGCTACCTCGGCAACCCGTTGGTTTACTGCGGCGACGTCGGCTTGATTCCGGTCGACAAGTCGTTCAAAGAGCCGAAAGTCGGCGACCTGATCGTCGCGATGGGCGGTCGCACCGGGCGCGACGGGATTCACGGCGCCACCTTCAGCAGCGCGGAACTGACGAGCGAAAGCGAAACGCTCTCCGGCGGCGCGGTGCAAATCGGGAACGCTATCGAAGAAAAGAAAATCCTCGACGTGATGCTCGAAGCGCGCGACCGCGGCCTTTACAACGCCGTTACCGACTGCGGCGCGGGCGGCTTCTCGAGCGCGGTCGGCGAAATGGGCGAAAAAATCGGCGCCGAAGTCGACCTGAACGCGATTTCGCTCAAATACGAAGGCCTTTCTTACGCCGAAATGTGGATCAGCGAAGCGCAAGAGCGGATGGTCTTCTCGGTTCCGAAAGACAAATGGCCGGAGTTGAAGGCGTTGGCCGAAAGCGAAGACGTCGAAGCGATCGTCTTGGGCGAATTTAAGCCGACCGGCCGCCTCGTCCTGAAATACGACGGCGTTACCGTCGCCGACTTGGCGATGTCCTTCATGCACGACGGTCGCCCGCCGGTGATCCGCAAGGCCGTTTACGAAGTCCCGACGGTCGAACCGATTACCGTGAAGCCGGAAGGCGTCGAACTCCCGGGCCAAACCGCCGTTTCGAAGACGGTCGCTTGCCCGTGCGGCGGCAAAGAGAGCGGCAAAACCTCGGCGACGCTCGACTTGGAAGCGATTCTCGGCTCCTTGAACGTCGCGAGCAAGCACTGGGCGATTCGTCAATACGACCACGAAGTTCAAGGCGGAAGCGTCTTGAAACCGCTCGTCGGCGTCGAATGCGACGGCCCGGGCGACGCCGCCGTCTTGCGTCCGCGCTTGACCAGTCGTCGCGGTTTGGTCGTCTCGAACGGGATGAACCCGAATTACGGCGACTACGACGCCTACTGGATGGCCGCCTCCGCCATCGACGAAGCGACGCGCAACGCCGTCGCGGTCGGCGCCGACCCGACGACGATTTCGATCCTCGACAACTTCTGCTGGGGGAACGCCGACAAACCGGAAGTTCTCGGCTCGCTGGTTCGCGCCGCGTTGGCTTGCCGCGACGTTTCGGTCGCGTTCGGTTCGCCGTTTATCAGCGGTAAAGACTCGCTGAACAACGAGTTCCGTCCGGAAGGCGAAGAGCCGATCGCGATTCCGCCGTCCTTGCTCATCAGCGCGATGGGGCAAATGGACGACGTCGCCAAGGCCGTCTCGATGGACTTGAAGGAAGCCGGCAACGCCCTTTATTTGGTCGGCGAAACGAAGCGCGAACTCGGCGGTTCCCACCTTTCGCTCGTTCGCAACTGGGTCGGCGGGCAAGTCCCGACGCTCGACGTCGACGTCGCGAAACGGACTTATATCGCGGTTCACAAGGCGATTCAAAGCGGTCTTATCCGCGCCGCGCACGACCTCAGCGAAGGCGGTTTGGCCGTCGCGGCGGCGGAAAGCGCGTTCGCCGGGAACTTGGGCGCCGAAATTTCGTTGGCGGCGATCAAACTCGCGCCGGCGGCGGACGGCGAATCGACCGCGCTCCCGGGCGTCGAAAACGTCGACGACTATTGGAAGCTCTTCTCCGAGTCGAACTCGCGCTTCTTGATCGAAGTTCCGGTCGAAAAGAGCTGCGCGTTCGAAGGAATCCTTTGCGAAGCGAAGGTTCCGTTCGCGCCGATCGGGAAAGTCGTCGAAAAACCGGAGCTGACGATCTTCGGCGCCGACGGTTCGGTCGCGGTTCAAGGCGATTTGGCCGACCTGAAACTCCGTTGGCAAAAACCGTTCGACTTGGGCGGTTGGTACGCCGACTGATCGCGTCGGGCGGCGAACGAAAACGGCGAGTCGGCGTTGGCGTCGGCTCGCCGGAAGCGCCGCGTTTTCCCCTTATATTAATTAATAAGGACAAAACGGCGAAAACCGACGGCGCGTTTCGCTCGCTAAGATTGACAAAAAGAGTAAACGATTGAAAAATCGAAAGAGAATATAATACGGTAGCGAATAATAATGAAACCGAACGTATTGATTTTAAGAGCGCCCGGCACGAACTGCGATTACGAAACCGCTTACGCGTTTGAATTGGCCGGCGCGACGACCGAGCGGATTCACGTCAACCGCCTTCTGGAAGACCC
>JAZQAP010000494.1:0-3472 GCA_045545275.1 Thermoguttaceae bacterium
AAGGAACCAACGATGAAGAAACTTTCCGCTCTTTGCTCCGCTCTTTTGACCGCCGCCGTTCCTTGCGCCGCGTTGGCCGCCGACGCGCCGGTTTACACGCCGTCGCCGTGCGAGCCGGTCGCCGCGCCGGTTTGCGGGCCGGTCGGGGAGGGCGTCGCGGTCGAATCGAACGCCGAAACCGCTTGCCCCGGCGGCGTTTGCCAAATTAATGTCGACGTTTCTAACTCTTGCCCGGGCGGCGTTTGCCCGCTCGGCGCGAACGCTTGCGAAGGCGGGCGTTGCGAAATCGACGTCGGCGGCGCGTCCGGCTTTTGCTCTGTCGCCGTCGGTTCGAACGTCGGCGTCGGCGGCGCGAAGAAAGTCCGCGCTTGGTCGCGAACCGTTTCGCGTTGCGGTCAAACCGGTTTCGCTCGAACCTCCTTCGTCCGCAACATTTGCGCGGCTCGACAAACCGCGTCGAGCCGCCGCGCCGTCGCGACCGTCGTTGTTCGCTCGACCGGAACTTGCGCGACCGCAACCGCCGCGCCGCCGCTCCCGTGCGCGCCGGTTTGCCGCTAACCGCCGACGCTCGACGCTGGAAACGGCGCCGAGCGCCCTAATCGATTTGTCCCAACTACCTCCCGAAAAAAGGAGCCGTCCCGATGAATAGGCGCGCCTTCCTAAAAAACGCCGCCGCGACCGCGCTCGCCGCTTCGCTTCCGCTTGCGTCGCTCCCGTTCGACCCGTTCCGAACTCTCGCGTTTGCAGGCGGTTCCGTCGACGGCGACCCGGCTTTTCGCGCCGCGCAAACCTTCGACGACGCGCACGCGGCGTCGTGTCGCGTCCGAGTCGACGGCGCGTCCGGAAGCGGAACTTTCGTCGGCGTCGCGGGCAAGCTCGCTTGGATTCTGACGAACTATCACGTCGTCGGGCGGGCGAAAACGACGCGGCTCGACTTTTGGACGAACTCCGTTCTCGAAACGGTCGACGCCGCCGTTAAGTGGCGCGCTTACGACGCTTCGCGCGGATACGACTTCGCGTTTTGCACCCTCGACCCGGCGGAACTCGCCCGAATCGCGCCGCCGTTCGTCCGACTCGGCGGGCCGTCCGCGACGCCGAGTCGAGACGCGTTCATCGTGTCGAGCGGCTGTCCGGACGGACGATTCGCGCAGGCTTGGCGCGGCAAAATCGTTTCTTTTTGGAACGACTCGACCGCGCTTTTCCAGCCGCCGCCGGTTCCGGGGCAATCGGGGAGCGGCGTTTTGGAGCGCGTCGACGGTCGCTTAACTCTCGTCGCCGTCTTGACTTGGCTTGTCGGCGAACGGGGGCGCGACGACTCGAAGGGCGGCGCGATTCCGGTCGCGAACCTGCACGAAGCCGCCGCGCCCGGTTCCCCCGCCGCCGCGCCGTTCGGCGATCCGATTCCCCCCGGCGCGACGGAGTGTCGGCGGCGACCGCGCCCGCGACCGCGCGGTTCCGGGCCCGCGCTACCGCGCGAACTCGGTTTCCGCTCCCGTTGGTCGCCGGACGACTCGCCCAACGACGCGCTTTTACTTGCGCAAGGAGGTTGCAACCGATGAAACGAAAAGATTTAACCGCTTTAACGTTGGTCGCGCTCTCGGCGTCGCCGACCTTCGTCGTCGCGTCGCAACCGACAGTCGCGCCGACTAACGGAATTCCCGCGACTTTGGAAACGACCGACTTCGCGGGAGCGAACGCCGACTTTCCAATCGCCGCCGACCAACAGCCGACGTTGGACGACCCGCCGACCGCGCCGGAGTCGTTTAAGCGTTCGACCGACGCGGCGACGGAAGACGTTGCGCAAATGTCGTCGGCGCAAGACTTTCGGAGCCGACCGCCGGTTCGAGAAAACGTCGGGCTCCCAATTCTCGACGGGGCCCGCGACCGCCGCGACGAACCGTCGCCGTCGCCGCAACCGAAACCGGAACCGTCGACCGACGAACTTTCGCGCGGACTCGGCGGACGCGTCGCCGACCAAATCGCCGAGCGGATCGAGCGCGCCGTCGACGAACGCGTCGAAGCGTTCCGCGCCAAGTTTGAAGCGGAGCGGCGCCGTTGGACGCTGAAACTTTTCTTCGCGGGACTCGGAACCGTCGTCGCCGGAACCTTGCTCGGCGGAAGCGTCAAAGGCTTGACGACCGCGCTCGTTCGGGCGCTCGCGACCCTCGCGAACCGCGCCGCCAAACGTCTCGCCGCTTGGACGCTCGACCGCGCGAAAAAGCTCGTTGAATCGCAAACGCCGCCGCAAAACGGCCCGCAAAGTTAACGCAAAATTTGCAACTTAACAAAAACGACCGCGTTCGACGTCGGCGTTGCTCCCGTAAAGTCGACGCAAAGTCCGCAGTTTAACGAACGCAAGGGGGCGAAAACCGAAAAACGTCGAAAAACGCCGTTTAAGCGCGTCGGAACGGATTCCGACCGCCAAGTCGAAACGGAGCGAAACGACGCTCCAACGCTAAACTAGGAGGGTGAACGAAAATTGAAAAACGATAGCAAAAACAAAGAGCGCGCCAAGCTCCTCGTCGCCGCGCCCGCCGACCGCGTCTTGTTGACGCTCCGTTGGGCCGACCGTTTAACCGACGCCGAAATCGCCGCCGCGACCGACCGCCCGGAACGCGAAGTCGCCGCCCGGCTCGCTCAACTCGAAACCCGACTCAAACGCGCCGCGTGAAAGGAGCCGCCGCAATGGAAACCGAAGCAGAAATCCGCGAACGCAACTTGTTTTTCGAGGAACGCGAACGCCGCCGCCGGGCCGAGTCGCTTCTTTCGCTCGCCGAAGCGGAACTCGACGACGCCCGCGCCGACGCTCGCCTTGCGCGGCGCTTCGCGATCGCTTTCGCCGCGCTCGCGACGGGCGCGACGCTTGCTTTCCTCGCCGCCGCGCTTTAACTTATTATATCGACGATGTTTAAGAAAGGGAACGCAATGAAAACGCCCCTCGAAACGAAAACCGCCGTCGTCGCCGCGATTCCCGCCGACTCGACGCTCGTCCTCTTCGCCGCCGTCGTCGCGGGAAACCCGACCGCCGCGCAGATCGAAACGGCGCGATACACGTTGACCGCGAACCTCGAAAACGTCGGCGCGACCGCGACAAGCGCCTATTTGACAAGGTTTGAGCCGGTAACGCTCGACGTCGACGAATCGCTCTTATTGACGGTCGACGCGACGCTCTCGAAAGTCGCGCCCGACCCGCTTCCGGAGGTCGCCGAACCGGAAACGCCCGACGCAACGCCGACGGAAATCGCGTCGAGCGAAGAAGTTGCGCCCGACGGAAACGCCGAAAACGACGCGACGTCGTCCGCCGAAACGTCGCTCGATGAAAACGCGGCCGCAATTGTCGAACCGGAAACGTCGGAGGCGTAACCGATGGCCGTCGTTTACTTTACGTCGAACGCGTCGACCGGCGCCGGGAGCCTCGCCGAAGCGATTCGCAACGCCCAACCCGGCGACGTCGTCCGCCCCGACGAAACCG
>JAZQAP010000495.1:0-1671 GCA_045545275.1 Thermoguttaceae bacterium
GAGAAACGGCGTCTCGCGGCTCTTCGCCGGGCTCGATCCCCCCTCCGGGAAAGCAAAGCGCGCCGGGAGCGGCGACCGTCGCGGAACGTCGAACGATTAGGAACTCGACGCGGGAAAAATCGAACGGTTCTCCGCTCTTTGTCGAAAAAGGCGGTCGAGGAACGATCGCGACCGCTCCGCCGCGCCCTTTTTTCGCCGCGTTCCTCCCTTCTTCGCCATTTTCTCTATTTTCGCCTTTTCCGACGTTTCCGTTAAATTCGCTCATTTCTCCGTTCGTCGTCATTTTGCAAACGCCCGCTTTATATTTCAAGCGCTTTTCGCCTCGTTCTCGCCGTTTTTCGAGTCGACGTTCGATTTTCGCGTCCAAAGCCGGAGAAATCGCCCCGCTTCCAAACCGAGCAGAACCCCGACGACGTTTTGAAAAATGTCGACTAACTGAAAACAACGCCCGGTATACTCTTGCAAACACTCCGAACCGACCGCCCAAAGAAGCAAAAGAACGCGCCAACGCCCGGGCTTCCAATTTCGCCGCGCCAACCCGACGCCAAACGCCAACGCAAAAAAAGCGATAATATGCAAGAAATCGATCGCGATACCGACGCGCGGAACCTCCGGAGCCGGCGTCAGCAACATGTACGCCATCCAAATAAAGTACGCGCTCGTTAAAACCGCGACGATTTTCCTTATTCGTTCTCTCAAATGAACGTTCATTCCCTTCTTCCTTCCCGCGACGTTTCCTTGGGGACGCTCGTTAATTTCTCCTAATTTTTTATTATAACCGAAAAATTTCTCGCGCAAAGTCGCCCCGACCGTTAAATTTTAACCGTTCGAACCGCCGCGTCGTCGACGAAACGCCGAAAACAGGCAAATTAGCGCAACTTTACCGTCGCCGCGCAAAAAATTACGTTAAAAATCGAAATTGCCCTAGCGCCTTAACGAAAAAAAAGTTAAACTCGCAAAAATTTTTCCTCGATCGTTATTGTCGAACGGCGCGCCGCGTCGTTTGAGGAGCGTTTTATGTCCGCCAAAATCCTCGACCGTTTAATTTCCGCCTTCGTCGGCGCCGTTTCCGCCGTCGGAACCGTTTGGTTTCTCAACGCGAACGGGCCCGACGCTCAATCGCCTCCGACCGCTTCCGAAAACGCGCCGGTTAAATTCGACCGTTTGGAAGTCGACGCGCTTCGAGTCAACGAAGTTCTCTTCGTCGTCGACCCCCAAACGAACGAACCGTCGATCGAATTGCGGAACGGTTCGATTTCCGCGCGACAAAACGTTTTGGCGGAGCAAATCGGCGCTTTTCGCGTTCTCGGTCGGAAATTGCAAGCGACGCCGGACGACCCGTTGAACGCGCAAAGCCCGGTTTTCGCCGAGTTAGCGACCAATCAAGACGGAGGCGCTTACCTCGCGTTGTTGAGTCCGCAAGAAAGCCATTCGGTTACCATCGGCTTCGACAAAACCGAAAAAGGCTGCCTAGTTTCGCAAAATAACGTCGACTCCTCGATGATCGCTCAAGCGATTTTCGTCAAGCCGACCGCCGACGGAGTCGCGGCGACGCAAGCCGAAACGCCGAGCGAAACGCTTGACGTTCCGGACGAAGCGCCGTCGACCGAGCAAGCGTCGCAAGAAAACGCGCCTCCCGCCCCGGAAGCCGCCCCTTTAAGTCGGAGGCCA
>JAZQAP010000496.1:0-2010 GCA_045545275.1 Thermoguttaceae bacterium
AGTTCGTCGCGGTCAACGCTTCGCGCTCCGCGAACTTGCGTTTCGCGACCAAGTTGCGTCGGTCGGTTCGTCGCCGCCAACGCTTCGCGCTCCGCGAACTTGCGTTTCGCGATCAAGTTTGCGTCGGTCAGTTCGTCGCGATCAACGCTTCGCGCTCCGCGAGCTTGCGTTTCGCGACCAAGTTCACGTCGGTCAAGAGATCGACGCGGTCGAACTGCTCCGCGACTTGCGGCGAGTGCGTTACCAAAATCAACGCGACGTTTTCCGCTCGGCACGTCTCGCGCAACATATCGACGACGAGCTGTTGGTTCCCGACGTCGACGTTCGCCGTCGGCTCGTCCGCCAAGACCAACTTCGGCTGGTTCGCCAACGCTCGAGCCACCGAGACGCGCTGCTGTTCGCCGACGCTCATTTGACTCGGTTTATGATGCAGGCGGTGTCCCAAGCCGACGCGTTCCAGCAAGTCGACCGCCCGCTTTTTGTCGCGACCGCGCCCGGCGAACGCCATCCCCAGTTGGACGTTTTCCAACGCCGAAAAACCGGGAAGCAAGTTAAACGTTTGAAAAACGTAACCGATTCGTCGCGCCCGGAATTGGTCGCGCTCCGACTCCGTCAAAAGCGGAGTGTCCCAACCGTCGATGAGAACGTGTCCCGACGTCGGACGCAAAATTCCCGCGACGATGTGAAGAAGCGTCGTCTTCCCGCAACCGCTCGGCCCGACCACGACGACTTGTTCGCCCGCCTCGACTTTCCAGCTCGGCACGTCCAAAATCGGAAGTTCGCCGCCGTCCGGCTCTTTGTACGATTTCTTTAAATTCTTTAATTCCAGCATTTTCGTTCGTTTCTTTGCCAAGTCGCCGTTCCCTAACGCGGGCGGCGACGCGTTCCTCGACGCCGACCGCGTTTCCGGTTCGCCGAACGTTCGCGGTCTCCTTTTCTCTATTTTATCCCAAAACGCGTTTTTTTTCAAGAGTTTTCTCAAAAATGTCGCGTTTCGTCGAAGTTTCGAGCGTCTTATTCCGATTATCTTAAGCAAACTACCGTTTTTACCCAGCCCTCCCATTTCATCGTCTCCGGGCTTCGGCGGCGCGTTTGCGCGGCGGAAGTCGGGAACTTTTTTTTATCCGCAAACGTCAAAACGGATAAAATAGGAGTGTTTTAACAAAAAGCGCGACGCGTCGGGGTTGCGTCGTTCGAGTAAAAACGCTAAAATAGCGAAGCCTGCAAAATTTAACCGAAACCAACGACTCAAACGACCGAGCGGTCGGTCGAGTCCGTTCGCCGCGTCGCCGAACGCGTCCGGCGCCCCAAATATCGCGCGCCGTCCGAGCCGTCGCCCGCCGCGCCCACTTGGAGACCTTAAAAAATGAGTTTCTCGTCGCAAGTTTGTCGTTTCTTTTCCGCGTCCGCTCGCCGCGACGCTAAGCGCGAAGCCCGCCGCCGTCAAGCGTTAAGCGAGCTTCGTTCGCGCCGCTTGTTTGAAATTTTGGAATCGCGCCAACTGCTCGACGGCGCCGGCGCGTTCGAGTCGCTCCCGGATACAATCACGATAACGTCCGGCGACTCTTACCATTACGCGTTCGAAGGAACCGACGCGCAAATCGTCGACGCCGGAACGCTCGACGGCTTGAACGTTTCCCTTCCGACCGGGACGCAAGTCCCGTTCACCGTTACGAAGACGGCGACCGACGGCGCGGTCTCGACGCTCGGCGAAATCGTTTTGCAACTCTTCGAGGCGGAGGGCGAAGCGCCGAACTCGTCGTCGCACTTCCGGCGCCTGGTCAAGGACGGCTACTACGAAGGCAAAACGTTCCACCGAATTTACTCCGGCTTCATGTTCCAAGGCGGCTCCTCGGACGGCGCGGGCTACGAAGGCGCCGGTCAAACGATCGCCGACGAACACTCCGATCTGCTGACGCACAGCGGCGCCGGAATCGTCGCGTGCGCGAACAAAGGCCCGAATACGAGCGACGCGCAAATTTACATTACGTTCGACAAAGCGTCTTGGCT
>JAZQAP010000497.1:0-2456 GCA_045545275.1 Thermoguttaceae bacterium
AATCGGAAACGAATCGGAAACGAATCGGAAACGAATCGGAAACGAATCGGAAACGAATCGGAAACGAATCGGAAACAAATCGGAAACGAATCGGAAACGAAGCGGAAACGAAGCGGAAACGAATCGGAAACGAATCGGAAACGAAGCGGAAACGAAGCGGAAACGAAGCGGAAACGAAGCGGAAACGAAGCGGAAACGAATCGGAAACGAAGCGGAAACGAAGCGGAAACGAATCGGAAACGAATCGGAAACGAATCGGAAACGAATCGGAAACGAAGCGGAAACGAATCGGAAACGAAGCGGAAACGAAGCGGAAACGAATCGGAAACGAAAAAATCGCTCGGCGTCGGCGTTCTCCTCTTCTCGCGACGTCGCGCCGTCAAAATCCCTCAGCTTAACGCGTTCGCTAAACGCGCCGTCAATAACCGCCGCTCAAAAACGTCTTTCCGGAGCGGAACGTCGAAATTCTCATTCGTCCGACGGCGCTTTCCGGCGTCGTCGGGTCGCGGTCGATTTCGACGGTAACGCAGCCGTCGTCGAGGGTGTGCAAAACGCCCCGTCCTTCGGCGCGAAGCGCGTCTTCGGTCGCCCGATTTCGCTGAAAACTTCCGCCGCTGACGACGACCCAAGTCGGGTCGGCCCAATCGAGCAAGTCGCGGTAATTCTCCGATTTCCCGCCGTGATGCGGCGCCAAGATTAAGTCGAACCGCGTCGGCGGCGTCCGCAAAAAGAGCGCGCCCGGAGCGTCGAGGTCGCCGGGCAACAAAATCCGCCGCCCGTTCCGTTCGAGCGCGACGACCAAGCTGTTTTCGTTCGACTCGTCGCCGAGCGGCCCGTTTTCGAGCGTCGGGTGAAGCGCCGCCAACTCCGGAAAACCGAACCGCGCGAACGTTTCGCCCCCGACGACCGTTTCAATCGGAATATTTTCCCGTTCGAGCGCGTCGCGCAACGCGTCCAGTTCGCCGTCGCGCTTGTTGAACATCGCCGGCGAAACGCAAACGCGCCCGATTTTAACCGTTTCGGCGAGCGTTCGCAACCCGCCGTAATGGTCGTAATCGGCGTGCGACGCGACGGCGAGATCGATTCGCGTCCGTCCGGCGTCCCAAAGCGTCCGCGCCGCGATCTCCGCCGCCCGTTCCGAATTGGAAACGCTCCCGCAATCGAAAAGCGCCGTTCGACCGTCCGGGAAGAAGGCGAGAATCGAAATCCCGTGTCCGATCGAAAAAATCTCGACGCGCGTCGCGTCCCGAGCGGCGATTCGGCGTTCGGCGACGACGTTCGCGACGAGGAGCGCCGCCAACCAAAGCGCCAACGCCCGCGCCGCCGTTCGCCGCGTCGGTCGGAATTTCGGAAAGAGCGTCCAAAAAATCAACGGCAAATAGAACGCCCAAAGCGCCCAAGTCGGCGGCCCCGGCGTCCGCAACGTTCCGAACGGCGCGGCGCGCAACGCGTCGAGCGTTCCGAGAAACGCGTCGAAAATTCGGTCGGTCGCTCCGGCGAGCGCCGCGGCGCCAAGAGAGCCGAGCGCGTCGAGTCCGAACCCGAACCCGGTCGCCGCCGCCAAATCGACGCCGAACGAGCGGAGCGTTCCAAACGCCGCCAAGGCGAGCGCCGCCCAAAGCGCGAGCGTCGCGGGCGCCCAAACGACCGGATTCGCCAAGATCGCGACCGGCGTCAACATATTCGTCGCGCTCAAAATCAACGGCGTTCCGACCGCCCAAATCGCCGCGCCGACTTTCGTCAACGCCCAAAACTTCCCCAACGTCGACCGCCCGACGCGACGCGCCGTCGCTCGCAGCGTCCGAATCCGTCGCTTTTTGCGTTCCGCCCCGACAAAATCGGCGCCGTTTTCCAGTTCCGCGTTTTCGTTCCTCTCTTCCCCGTTTGCGCGTTTCTCGCAACTTACCCCGCTTAACGTTTCCTCTCCGCCGCTTTCCGCTTTTTCGGCTTTTGCCGACGTTCCCAACGTCCGCCGTCGTTCGCGAATCGCCGCGAGCCGGGCCGACGCCGTCGCGCCTTTGTCGCGAATGTTCCCGCGCGTCGACCAAAGGAAGACGCCGGTCGCCAAAAACGAAAGTTGCGCGCCGAGCTGGAAGAGTTCGCAAGGGTTCCAAAAGAGCAACGCGATCGCCGCCGTCGTCAGCGCGTTCAACGAAACGACCCGACGGCGCAAAACGACGCCGCCGCAAAGGATCGCGATTAAGAGCGTCGCCCGCAAAACCGGCGTCCGCATATCGGTCAACCCCAAATAAAAGAGAATAAAAACAAACGTCGCGACGGAAATCAATCGCGCCGAAGCGCCCGCGAGCCGCAACAGGAGGCAAAACGCCGCCGCGACGAGCGAAACGTGCAGCCCGGAAAACGACAGCAAGTGAATCGTTCCGGTCGCGCGGAACGTTTCGTTCGTTTCGTCGTCGATATCGTTGCGGAAACCGAACGTCATTCCGGACGCGACG
>JAZQAP010000498.1:0-5235 GCA_045545275.1 Thermoguttaceae bacterium
AGCTTTTGTCTTCCTAAGCCCGCTTGGCCTCCGACTTCGTCGACGCGAGAACGCGTTGGGAACGTTGGGGAACGTTCGCGGTGATTTCCGCTTATTTCGTCGGTTCGGCGGGCGCCGCTTTCGCGCCCTTCGCCTTCGCGAAGAGCCAAACGAGAGAGCCGACCGCCGCGATCAAAAGCGGAACCGCGATCAACGGACGGAACCAAAGCCAAGCGACCGCGATCGTCGTCAACGAACCGCAAAGGGAAAGCGCGAACGAAACGAGCCCCGTCCCGAGCGCGACGAGCGAACCGAGGAACGGAACGACGTCGGCGAGAACGTCGAGCGGTTTGAAAATCGCGCCGAAACCGAAAAACATCAGCGCGAAGCCGACGAGACGCAGAATCCAGCCCGTCGTCGCGTTCCCGCGTTTCGCGCTAGCGAACATCGCTTCGGCGGAGTCGATCTTGTTCGAAAGCAGCTCGACCGCGCCGGTTTTCGCTTGGTAAGGAACGAACGAGTCGCCGTTTTGTTGCGAAACGACGCTCGCCGGACGCGGCGCTTCGACGATCTCGAAGGTAACGCGAACGTCGCCGATTTGCGGATTGGCCGGGTCGGCGCCGAAGTAGAAGCCGGTTTCGGTTCGTTGGAACTCCGCGGTCGGAGCCGGAGCGGCGGCGACCGAGAACGTTTGGGTCGGGGCGACCGTCGCGGTTTGCGGCGCGGCGGCGGGTTGAGCGACCGAAATCGCTTGCGCCGGAGCGTTCGGAGCGACCGAAATCGTTTGCGGCGCGGCGGCGGTCGGCGCGACCGAAATCGCGTCTTGCGCGACCGTTTGCGGGACTTCGACGACCGTTTCGACCGGGGCCGGGGCGGCTTGCGGAGCGACCGTTTCGACCGGGGCCGGAGCGGCTTGCGGAGCGACCGTTTCAACCGGAGCCGGGGCGGCGGTTTCGGAGGCGGTCGGTTCCGGAACCGGCGGGACGAACGCTTTCGCCGGGCCGAGACGCGAAATCAGGTCGGCGGAAAGTCGGAACGCGCCGAGCGAAACGTTCGACGCGACAAATTCGGCGCCGTCGACCGGGCGCGTCGCCGGGTTCTCGTGTCCGGCCGCTTCTTTAAAACCGGTCGAGTCGATCAAGTCGGGCGACCAAACTTTTTGATAAGTATAGGTCGTCGTCGTTTCTTGCGAGCCGCCGGAGCCGCGCTTCGTCGTCGACTCTTCGTTTTCTTGCCATTGGTACGACTCGACCTTGCGAACCAGCTTGATCGCGTTGACCGAAACGCCGAATTTCAGGTCTTCGAGGACGTCGGCGGGCGCGACTTCGCCGGAAACATGAACGAGTTTGCCGTCGTTTTGCGGATCGACTTTCGCCGCGTCGACGGTAATAACGGCGGACGCGCCTTCGTTCAACGCCTTGGCGCGGTTGACCGTGCGGCCTTCGTTCCAAAAGAGGAGCGCGATCGAAGCGAAAACGAGGAAGAAGCCGAAAAGAACGCCCTTTAAGGACGAGCCGAGGCGCGAGCCCCAAGATTCGACGGTAGTTTCGGTAGTCGCCATATTTTTCCCTTTCGTCAAAAGAGGAAGCGATAAAAATGAAATCGGGAGGGAAAAGGGCGAATCCGAAAAAAGTCGACGGAGAAATCGTCGGCGCGTCGGTAAAATTCGCCCGTAAGCGTTATCGACCAACCGTTTGTAAAACTTAACGTTAACGGCGGATTCGGGCGAATAAAACGGTCGGCGCGATTTTGACGGCGGTTTGTTTGAGAACCGTTTGATTTGGATTAGCGAATCGAAAAACAAAAGCGCGGAAAAAAAGGGCGTTCGAGACGTTCGCAACGAAAACGAAACGAACGGTTCGAACGCCGGAACGAGGGCGCGTCGCGACGAACGGCGACGCGCCTCGGAAGACGCTTCTTGATTATTTCTTTCAAGAAACGTTTTTCAATAAAATCAAACGGCGATTCGGAAGCGTCGGAACGCGACGTCAAACGCCGAGTCGACGCCCGAGTTGGCGGCGGCGATAAAGGAAGACGCCGATTCCGATCGCCAGCGGCGCGAGCGGAGGCAAAATCGCGGCGAACGCTTTGTATCGGCCCTGCGTTTGGCGGACGTATTCGTCGACTTCGCGGCGCGACTCTTCGACTTTGCGGTCGAACAGGCGTTGCTTTTCGTCGAGAACTTTCGTCAGCCGCTGCTGCGTCGCGACGATCGCCGACTGAAGTTGGGCCGACTCTTCGCGTCCGAGTTCCTTTTGACCGTCGTCGCGGCTCGACAGCTCTTGAATCGTTTGCTGGAGTTTCGCTTCCTCGCGGCGGCGCTCCTCTTCAAACTCTTTCATATAGGCGATTTGCGCGATCGTCGCTTCGTCGCGGATTTGCCGGGTCGTCTCTTCGATCGCCGTCAACGTTCGGTGTTTCGGACGGCGGTTGCGGATCGCGACGAGCGCGTCGTCCCCGGCGAGACGGTCGATAACGTTCAAAACGAAAGTGATGTTGTCGAAGTCGAACGAGAGACCGCCGCGCGGGTCGGCGCCCATTTCTCGGAGCGCGAAGAAGCCGGGCGTCGCCATGTCGACGTCGGCGATCAGCGCGACGTTGAATTTCGGGTCGGCGATCTTCGAGTCGGGGAGGCGGAACGCTTGCGGAACCGGCCCGGAAATCAGCGCGGCGAGGGTGTAAACGTCTTTATCTTCTTGCCGTTTGCGACTTTGCGTTCGGATTCCCATCGGGACGACGTCGGCGACCGACGACGAGCCGCCCGCTTCCGTTCGGACGAGCGGAACGAACGTCGTTTCGGCGTTTTCGGCGGGGGAAAGCGACCCGGCGAACGGGAAAAGAACGCGTTCGAGCGCCGACGCGGTCGGGTCGTCCGGATTGAACGGCGCGAAGTCGGTTTCGGCGTTTTTCTCCGTTTCGGCGGCGTCGCCGAGGCGAATCGGGCGCGCGTCGACGAAGAGATATTCTTCCGAAAGACCGGCGAGTTTCGGGTAAGGATTGTAATTTTTCCAAAGGACGCGGGCGCTTTCGAAACGGACGCCGAGCGCGGTCCAAAGGAGCCCCAACTCCGCTTTTTGCGGCGGGATAGGATTCGTCGGCGTCGGTTTGCGACGCTCCGTCGTGCCGGGGAGAAATTCGAGGAAAATCGGGCGCGGGTCTTCGAAGATCGCGGTCGGCTGACCGGTTCGAACGGCGTTGATGAAGTTGACCGCTTCGAGCGGCGAAAGGGACGACGGCTGAACGGCGAGGAGCGCGTCGTATCGGCCCGGCTCGACCGGAGCGCGCAGGTCGACCGATTCGACGTAATATTGCTTGCTCAACTCGTCGACGAGGGGCCAAGGTCGCTGGATTTCGCGCCCGAAATCGTCGTATCGCCCGAGGACGCCGGCGTCGGTCGCGACGATACCGATTCGCTTTTTCGGCGGATTGGCGACGTTCATAAGGGCGGAGACGAGCTCGTATTCGACCGAAAGACCGCGGTTGAGGAACGGTATCGCGAGCGTTTTCGGGCCGCAACGGAAGACGAGCGACATAAAGATCGAATCTTCCCGAGATTGACCGCGCGAATTGAAAACGACCTTTTTCGGACGAATATCGTATTGCCGTTCGAGGCGGCGCGCTTCCTCCGAGTTCGGGAGCGTTTCGCGAATATCGAGGAAAACCGGCGATTTCGAACGGTTTTTCAGTTCGTTTAAGACGTTGACAACGTTCAACTTCGTTTGGACGTACTCTTGCGGAACTTGCGGGCTAAGGCGCGCTTCGATAACGACCGGATAAGGCGCGAAGTCGCGGTCGAGGAGGGCGAGCGTCTCCGGCGAAAGGGAGCCTAACCGCTCTTCGGTGCAGTCGATTCGGACGTCGCGGTCGCGGACGATTCCGACGAGCGAGACGGCGAGAACCGCTCCGGCGGCGAGTCGCCAAACGGCGCGGAGGGCGAGTCGACGTTTGTTCGACGCGGGCCAAGTTCGGCGTTTTAAGAAGATAACGCAAACGCAAACGGCGAGCGTCGGAATCGCGAGGAAGTAAAGGACGCCGGAAAGCGTCGCGACGCCGCGTCCGAACGGTTCGAAAAACGCCGCGAGACCGAACGAACGGAGCGCCGACGCGGTCGCGTTCGAAAACGGGAGCGCGTCCGCCCATTGGAGCGCGAGGAGCGGAACGTTGAACAACGCGCCGAGGATGTAAGCGACCGTTAATTGCGGAGTTAAGTAGGAAACGACCGTCGCGATCGCCGTCATTCCGAGCCCGACGAGCCAGTACCCTAAGTAAGTCGAAAGGAATAGTCCGCGGTCGGGTTCGCCCAAAAATTCGAGAATGCAATAATTCGAAACGAGCGAAAAAAGGAGCGAAACGGTGTAAACGCCGCCCGCCGCAAGGTATTTGCCGACAACGATTTGACGCGGCGTTAAGGGTAAAGTCGTCAACAGTTCGTCGGTGCCGAATCGTCGCTCGTCGGCCCAAACGCCCATCGCGACCGCCGGAACGAAAACGAGCGCGATCAACGGGAACCAAAGGTTCAACTGCGCTAAGTTCGCGAGGTTCGAGTTGACGAACTCGTCCGGAAGGAACGCGGCGATGGAGTTCAACAGGACGAAAACGCAGATGAAAACGTATCCGGTTGGGTTCAGGAAGTAAGCGAAAAAGTTGCGTTTGAATACGGCGAACATCGGTCGACTGGGAACGGTTTTGGGGCGGGAAATAAGGGGAAAACGGAAACGGCGACGGACGCTAATCGGTTCGCGTCAATCGAGATAGCGTTTTTGCGGCTTGCTCGTCAACTCGCGGAAGCGGCGGTCGAAATCGTCGACGGTCGAGCCGAAGTCGGCGGTCGGACCGTCGAAAACGACGCGACCGTCGGAGACGAAAACGACGCGGGAGGCGACGGCGCGCACTTCCTGCAAGATGTGCGTCGAAAGGAGAATCGTTTTGGTCGCGCCGATTTTCTTGATCGCGTCGCGCACCGCTTGAATTTGGTTCGGGTCGAGCCCGGCGGTCGGCTCGTCGAGGATAAGGGCGTCCGGCTCGTGCAGGAGCGCCTGCGCCATCCCGACGCGTTGACGATAGCCGCGCGAAAGGCGGCCGATCGGGCGGCGGAAGACCGACGCTAAGTTGCAGAGATCGACGACTTTATCGATTCGGTTTTTCCGTTCGTTTTTCGGAACGCCGCGCGCTTCGGCGAAGAAACGCAAGAGCGACTCCGGCGTCATGTCCGGGTAAAGGGGGCCGTTTTCCGGAAGATAACCGAGACGACGCGCT
>JAZQAP010000499.1:0-18724 GCA_045545275.1 Thermoguttaceae bacterium
AGCGCCGGTCGCGGCTTCGCAATTCGTCGATTCCGCCGAGGTTGAGCCGGAAGCGCCGCAAATTATTATAAATCAAGATGTTGAAGAATATGACGACCAAGATTTGAGTTTAGATTTTGGCGAGGAAGACGAAGACGCCCCCCTTTCGCTAAATATAACGAAAGCGAGCGAAGCGGAAGAATACGACGAGACGTCGGACGATCTGCGCTTGAATTTTTGGGAAGATTGGGACGAGGTTGCGGACGAGTCGGCGATCGAAAAAAAGTTGTTTGACGAAAGAACGCAACTGCGAAAGTTAAAAGGGTTAAGCGAAAAAGATAAACGGGAGCGACGAGAGCGCCAAGACGTCGAAAATTCGACGCAAAACACGGAGACAAGGCGTCGCAAGGAGACGGAAAAGGACGCGCGACGCCAAAAAGAAAAGAAACGAAAAAACGCAACGTCTTCCGACGCCGAATATTACGAACCGTTTTCGAGGATGGAACCGGAGACGCTCGACGGCCTTTACGATTATTTCGGCGATTTTGACGCGATTTGCGACGAAATTGAAACGGAACGTATAATCGATTATTACGACAGAACTTACGGCGACGCGCGTTATCGAGACGAAAGCGAGGAATGGGAGTAAAAAACTCCGCCCAAAAGCCGCTAACGCGAGAAATTGCGTCCGGCGGCTATAAAAGAAGATACGTTCGCAAGAGCCGACGCGAAGAAACGGCGAAGCGTTCCGGCGAAAACAAACCGGACGCTTCGTCGTTTTGGGATTAAGTCAAGCGATCACTTCGTTTCGAGCGCTTGCGCGAGGTCGGCGATCAGATCGTCCGCGTCTTCGATACCGCAGGAAAGGCGAATCAAGTCCGCGCCGACGCCGCACGCTTCCAGCTCCGCTTCCGAGAGTTGACGGTGCGTCGCGTTCGCCGGGTGAAGAACGCAAGTGCGAGCGTCGGCGACGTGCGTCGCGATCTGCGCGATTTGCAGTTTCGACATAAAAACTTCCGCCGCGTCGCGACCGCCGACGAGACCAAACGACACGACGCCGCAAGTTCCGTTCGGCATATATTTTTGCGCTAACTCGTAATAAGGGCTGCTTTTAAGTCCGGCGTAATTGACCCAAGCGACTTCTTGTCGCGATTCGAGAAATTCGGCGACTTTTTGCGCGTTTTCGCAGTGCCGCTTCATACGCAAGTGGAGCGACTCGAGCCCGAAGTTCAACAAAAACGCGTTCATCGGAGCGGGGGAGGCGCCGAAATCGCGCATCAGTTGAGCGACGCACTTCGTAATGAACGCGCCGCCTTGGCCGAATTTTTCGGTGTAAACGATCCCGTGATAGCTCGCGTCCGGCGTCGTAAGTCCCGGGAATTTCTCGCTTTGCGCCGTCCAGTCGAACTTGCCGGAGTCGACGATGGCGCCGCCGACTTGCGACCCGTGCCCGTCCATATACTTCGTCGTCGAGTGCGTAACGATATCGGCGCCCCATTCGAACGGTCGGCAGTTGACCGGCGTCGGGAACGTGTTGTCGATAATGAGCGGAACACCGTGCGAATGCGCGACTTGCGCGAAGCGTTCAATGTCGAGAACGGCGAGGGCCGGGTTCGCGACCGTTTCGCCGAAGACCGCTTTCGTGTTCGGACGGAAGGCCGCTTCGAGTTCTTCGTCGGAGCAGTCCGGCTTCACGAACGTGAACTCGATTCCCATCCGCTTCATCGTAACGGCGAAGAGGTTGAAGGTGCCGCCGTAAATCGCCGACGACGCGACGACGTGGTCGCCGGCCGAGCAAATATTGAAGACCGCGAAGAAGTTCGCCGCTTGTCCGGACGACGTAAGCATCGCCGCCGTACCGCCTTCCAGCTCGCAAATCTTCGCCGCGACCGTGTCGGCGGTCGGGTTTTGCAGGCGCGAATAGAAGTAGCCGGACGCCTCCAAATCGAAGAGTTTGCCCATCGCGGCGCTCGATTCGTAGCGGAAGGTCGTGCTTTGAATGATCGGAATTTGGCGCGGCTCGCCGTTTTGCGGGCGATAACCGGCTTGAACGCATTTCGTGCCGATTTGGGTCATCGGGGGCTCCTTTCGTCGAATCCGGCGAACGTTAGTGTTGTAATAAAACAAGTTGCGACGCGTCGAAAAACGCTTCGTCGAAAAAAAGTCGAGGCGAAATTTTTTTGCGAAAACGTTTGCGAACGGCGGCGCGATTTGGTATAATGGAGGCGCGTCGGCGTCGGAGCGTCGGCGGAGTCCATTCACTTCATATTATACGGCGTCCGCGCGGCGCCAAAAGGGGGACGCAATGAATTTTTCTCGATTTTTTGCCAAAAACGATCGCGACGGCGGCTTGATTCGGCGTTTTTCGCGGCGGACGGTTGGGACGGTCGCGTTAATTTTGGCGACGACGGCTGTTTACACGACGTCGCTTGGGGCCGCGGAAACCGAACAAGACGCGATTTTTAAGCGGGCCGAGGCGGTCGCGCCGCTCTTGGAAGACGGAACGACGCGAATCGCAAACCTCGGCGACCGCGAACGTTGGGATTTGTTGGCGTCGACAAACTCCGGCAAACAAACGATTAAGAGCGCCGAGAGCGCGTTGAAGCAAAAGTCGCCCGCGCTTCCTGAGGAGCTTTATAAGGAGTATTACCGCAACGGGAATCGGTCGAATTATCAACGCGAATACGGACGCTTAACCCGACGGATAACAACGTTTGCGCTGGCCGAAGCGCTGGAAAATAAAGGCCGCTTCGTCGAGGCGCTCGACGCGACGCTCGTCGAATTTTGCGCGCTCCGCTCTTGGGTTCTGCCCGCGCACGACTACGGCGCCGAAATTTACGACGGCAAAGCGATTTACAGCGACCTCGGCTCGACGCTCGCCGCCGCCGAAGCCGCGATCGCCGTCAATTTGCACCGCGACAAGTTGAAGCCGGAAACGGTTGCGACGACGATTAGCGAAATTGAAAAGCGAATTTTAAAGCCTTACGAGGATTCGGTTTTGGTGAAGTCGCATAAGCGGATGTGGTGGATTCGCACCGAGAATAACTGGAGCGCCGTCTGCCACGCCGGGACGGTCGCCGCCGCCCTGAACGTCGTCGAGTCGAAAGAACGTCGCGCTTTCTTTGTCGCCGCCGCCGATTACTTCTCGGAAACAAAGTTTATGAAAGGCTTTACGAACGACGGTTATTGCTCGGAAGGATTGGGGTATTGGAATTACGGTTTCGGCAATTACTTGCTTTTGGGCGCTACCGTTCGTAACGCGACCGGCGGCAAGCTCGATTTCTTTAGATTTCCGAAGATTAGGGCGATTCTCGATTACGCGCCGACGATTGAAATCGCCGACGGCCAGTTTATCGCTTTCGCCGACTGTTCGCTTTCCGCGCGCCCGCATCCGATTTACGTCGGTTATTTAAGCCGTTTAAAGGGATACGGTTACGTCGACGCGGAAAAACGCGGGCTCGACGCGAACTTCGCGCTCGGCGACTTGCTGCAAACGACGTCGTTCGGTTTCGATAAAGACGTTCTTTTCCCGAAAAAAGACGAAAACGCCGTCGAGAAAAACGACGCTAACTCGAACGCCGCCAACGCTTTGCCGATTCGCACCGACTTCCCGGACGCCGGCGTCTTGATTTGCCGTCCGAGTCCGAACGCGACCGGAAAATATTTCGCGATCGGCCTTAAAGCCGGGCATAACGCGGAGTTGCACAATCATAACGACGTCGGGTCGTACTCGCTGATTCTCGGCGAAAAGGGCGCGAAGCCGGGAACGAGCGCTTTCGTCGTTCGCGACCCGGGCGGCGAAACCTATACGGCGCGGACGTTTAGCTCGCGGCGGTACGAGGGCCAGCTTCTCAACTCCTTCGGACACCCGGTTCCGCGAATCGCCGGAACGCTGCAAAAATCCGGACGCGACGCGCAAGGCAAGGTCGTCAAAGAGTTTAGCGACGCCGTCGACCGCTTCGAAATCGACTTGACCTCGGCTTATTCGGTGAAAACGCTCGCGTCGGCGAAGCGCGTGTTTGAATACCGTCGCGCGAACGGCGCAAATTCCGGCGACGTCGAGATTTGCGACTCGGTCGAGTTCAAGCCGGGCGAAAAGGGCGCGTTCGAAACGGCGGTCGTTTCGTTCGAGAAGATCGAAGCGTTGGAGGCGACGCAACCTTCGACGACGCTTCGATTTAAAATCGGCGCCGCGACGCTGACGGTCGCCGCGACGGACGACGCCGGGAACGCGCTTCCGCTCCGCTTCGAGACGAAAATCGTCGGCGAAAACGACGCGAGCGTTCCGAAAAAGCCGACGCGCTTGGCCCTGATTATCGACGGCGACGTCGAGAAAGCGACGATTCGCCAAACGTTCGCCGCGCAATGAGTTGCGTTAAAGCTAACGCCGAATAGTATTTAAAGGAGAACGTAAAATGGGAATGAGATCGTCTTATCGTTGCGAAGATTGCGGTTACGAACATACGATTTATCCCGGGGGATTAGACTGGGGAAGGGGAGGCGTCGTAAGACAAGTCCGCTGTTCGAATTGCAAGGAAATTGTTGAATTTTCGAGCGATAATATAACCGCTTGGGAAAAAGAGGGAGAATGGTTGGAGCGCGAGCAAAACGAATTGTCCGAACGCTCGCCGGCAAATAACGACGATGTTTGCGACGACGCGGAGACTGACGAAGCGAGCGCGGACGCGCGCAACCCTTTTGGCGATTGGGCGAGACTTGTTCTTAAGTATGAAGCTAAGTGTCAGTATTGCGAAAGTTGTGATTTTGAAGAAACGACCGATTGGGAAAAGTTGGAAAACGAGGATTCGAACGATTCTTGGGACGCCGTTTGGGTGAAATGTCCGAAATGCGGAGGGAGAATGAAAATTGATTTGGAGTCCTTCGCTATTTGGGATTGAAATCAATTTTATAAGATTTGTGTTAGGAGATTTAATGTCTTGAAAACGTTGAATTTAAATAAAGCGTTGGCGGCGTTTTGCGTCGCGCTTGGAACGGCGTCGGGGCTTTTCGCGGCGGAATCGCGGACGGTCGAGTCGCCGAACAAGGTTGTTAAGGTCGACGTAACGGTCGACGATTACGCGAGTTACAAACTGACGTTCGACGGCGCGAAGGTCGTCGGCGAATCGCGGTTGGGGATTGGTTTCGGGGCGTCGCGACTTGTCGGCGAGTCGAGCCGAAACGTCGACGAAAATTTGACTTGCGCCGTCGGGAAGCGTTCCGTTTACGTCGACCGTTGCGTCGAAACGACGTTCGAGCTGCAAGAAGTCGCCGAACCTAAACGCAAGTGGAATATCGTTTTGCGCGCTTACGACGACGGCGTCGCGCTTCGTTACGTCGTTCCGAAGCAGGACGGGCTCGACGAACTGACGCTCGACGTCGACGAAACGGAGTTTGCGTTCGGCGCTAACCTCGATTGTTGGGCGACTTACTATCCGAAGTACAATACGTCGCAAGAGGAATGGTTTCTCCGCAAAAAACTCTCGGACGTTAAGCCGGATTCGTTTGTCGGAATGCCGTTAGTCGTTAAGGGAGAAGGCTTTATCGCGGCGCTGACCGAAGCCGATTTGCTCGACTGGGCGGGCGCGCAGTTTGCTTCGTCGCTGCAAAACCGGACGACGGTTAGACTTCGGTTGACGCCGCGCGACGACGAACGCGGCGCCGTCGTTTGCCGTCCGGAAGCTAAGTCGCCTTGGCGCGTCGTTTTGCTCGGGAAAAAGCCGGTCGATTTGATCAACAATTCCGGAATCGTCGAAAATGTTGCGACCCCATGTAATTTCGACGCGTCTTGGGTCGAGCCGGGGAACAGCTCTTGGGACTGGTGGGCGCCGAAAAACGGACGCGAAATTTCGAACGCTAAGATTCGAGAATTCATCGACTTCGCGGCGTCGATGGGGTGGGAATACTTCACGCTCGACGCCGGTTGGGAACGGAAACCGGGCGAGTGGAGCGACGATTTGACGCAAGTTTTCCGCGACGGCGTCGATATTCCGGCTTGCGTCGAATACGGGAAGTCGAAGGGCGTTCGCCTCTTCCTTTGGTATCACGTCGACCCGTTAAAGAAAGCGGGCGTTCGCAGGACTTTAGAGCGTTGCGCGAAATGGGGCGTCGCGGGCTTGAAAATCGACTTTATGGACTCGCATTCGCAAGAAACCGTCCAATGGTTGACCGAAACTTGCCGAATCGCGGCCGAAAATCGACTTCTTGTCAACTATCACGGAATGTACAAACCGACCGGGATGACGCGGACGTTTCCGAACCAAATCACGCGCGAGGGCGTTCGCGGCAACGAGTACAATCGCTGGTCGGCGCTGACGTCGGAACACCTTGCGACGCTGCCGTTTACGCGTTGTATGCTCGGCGGAGCGGACTATACGCCCGGCGGTTTCCAAAACGAACATCCGGAGACGTTTAAAAAGGTTTCCGACCTTCCGGACGGTACGTCGTGTCATACCGTCGGAACGCGCGCTCGCGAATTGGCGCTTTGTATGATTTACGACTCGCCGCTGCGCACCCTTTGCGACCTGCCGAGCGTTTACGCCGGGAAACCGGGGCTCGAATTTTTGCGCGAACTCCCGACCGTTTGGGACGATACGACGGCGCTCGACGGCGAAATCGGCGAGTTTGTCGTTATGTCGCGTCGGAACGGCGAAGTCTTTTATTTGTCGGCGCTTACGAACGAGAAGGAACGCGCCCTCGACGTTCGGCTCGACTTCCTCGAAGACGGCGTCGAGTACGAAGCGACGATTTACGCCGACGCGCCGGAAACCGATTCGGACGCCAACGCGATTTCGATAACGACGCAAACGTTCAAGAAAGGCGATTTAGCGACGTTGAAAATGGCTCGCGACGGCGGTTGGAACGCTGTTTTTAAGAAAGTCGCGAAATAGAACTTTTGAAAAGCGCGTTTGAAAAGACGCAACCCTTGGCGTCGACGGGAGTAACGTTCGACGACCGGCGACGCGAAACGGGGGTTGCGCTTTTCGGCGTTTTTTGGTATGATACGTCGGAACGACGCGACTTTCGGGGGACGCGTTGAAGTAAGTTAATAAAATTCAATCAGTTGCGTTTGTTGCAAAACGATGAAAACGGCGCGTGAGAATAAAGAGAGAAGAGCGGAAAAGCGCGGCAAGGAAACGAACAAAAGAAAACGGGGCCTCGTTTTGCGCCCTTGCGGCGTCGCGGCGGTTTGCATAAGTTGCTTTACGGGAACGGGTTCCGACGCTTTTTCGTTCGATTTTAAGATTCCGCTTCCCTCGATCGTCGACGCGTTTAAAAACGGCGCGCCGGCGGTTGGAGAGTCGACGGCAAACGTTCGTCGTAACGAAGAAAACGACGCGACGTCGACCTTGTCTCCTTCGACTTTTGCGATTGATTTAAGTCCTTCGTTTTCAAAGTTTCTTCCTTATTCCATCGCGCTTGGAAAAGTCGTGTGCGAGTCGAATTTTCCGCTCGAAGAAACGGCGGGACTGCAGGCGGAAATCGTCCAATTGCAGAACGATTTGGTCGGTTATTTGGGCGTTCCGGAGTCGACGGAGAAAATTTCCCTTTGCCTTTTTCGCGACCGAACCTCTTATATCGCTTTTATTTGCGAGTATTTTCCCGGCGCGCCGACCGACCGGCCCGCGTTGTACGTCAAGGAACCGGGAAAACCGGGCGTTCTGATGGTGCGGCGCGACGAAAAGACGATTTTGAACGTGCGACACGAGATGGTTCACGCGTACCTAAACGCCGCGCTTGTTAACGTTCCGATTTGGATCGACGAAGGTTTGGCGAAGTATTTCGAGACGCCGCCGGGCGAGCGCGGATTTCGCAATCCTTTTTTAGAGAAGGTGGAGAGCGACGCGACGTCGTTTTTTGCGTCGCCGCCGTCTCTGTCGAGGCTCGAAAAGTTGACGCGGGTCGAGCAGATGCGGATTCGCGAATATCGCGAGTCTTGGGCGTGGACGCATTTTTTGATTCATTATTCTTCGGAGACGCAACGCGTGTTGGCTTTGTATTTACGTTCGCTTCGTCCCGAGGCGCAAGTCGGGATTTCGTCGGAGGAAGCGGCGCGCCGTCAAAAAGAGGCGCCGATGAAGCGGTTGCTAGAGCGTTATATTCCGGATTATAAAGCGAAGTACGTCGAGCATTTTCGCGGTTGGACGGAGCGTCGCGACGCGTATGAGAACGGGCGACCGTAGGAAGCGGCGGGGCGTTTAGGTAAAATTTTAAAGATTTTGAAAAATTCCCCCTTGCGCGTTAGCGGTTTGCGGATATAATAATATTAATATTCGATATGAGAATGTAGAGTTTCTCTGTGTTCTTTTTCGAGCGCCTGTGGCGCAATTGGATAGCGCATCGGTCTTCGGAACCGAGGGTTGGGGGTTCGAATCCCTTCAGGCGTGTTTTTGAGGTCTTCCTAGCGTTGGTTAGGGAGGCCTTTTTTGTTGTCTAAACCCTTTATTTTGCGGGGTTGAAGAGAATAGACGTTCTTTTTCGGGACGCTAGGGAACGGGCGAGACGCCGCTATTTTCCCTTATTTTTCTTCTGTCGCGCAACCGATTTCGCAACCTCTTTTGAAATTTCCAAAAGCGGTTGCCATCGGTTGTACGTTCGTTTTTTCGTCGTGCGTCGTCGGGCGAACGTTCGATTCTTTGGGCGGACGCGTTCCGGCGGCTCGGTCGTATTCCGCTCCGGAATGTGGAGGTAATGGTCTTGCGCCGTCGCCGTCGAATGACCGATCCATTCCCGTTCCGCGATTTGGCCGAACTCGCGAAAAATTTCGTTCGCCCGACTCGATCGCATATTCTGAATCAGGCGCTCCCAAAGGGGAAGGCCCGCGTAAAATACGACCCGTTCGATTCGCTTGCGGAGCGTGTTCGGGTTTCGGTTCCGCGCGGTCGCGTACCGACTTTCGCCCTCCGGAACCAAGTCCCAAAGCGCTTCCAACTCCGCCCGCAACTCCGGGAAAAGCGGGATAATCCGCGAAGGCCGACCGCAACCCGCCGTCTTCGGCGAGCGAACCGGCATTCGCCCGGTCGCGAAATCGACGTCGCGCCACTCGACGCAAAGCGCCTCCGACTTGCGCAGGCCGCCGATTCGGCGCAACGCGATCAGCGTTCGCGTCTCTTGGTCGCTCGACGCTTCCAAAAGTCGCGAATACGTCGCGCGGTCGACGAACGTCTCTCGACTCTTGTTCTTGAACGAACCGCGCTTCACGCCCTTAAACGGCGACGCGTCCAACAGTTCCGTCTCGACCGCCCGCGAGAAAACCCGCGAAACGTCCCGAACGACTCCGGCGCGCGTCGCCTCCGCGTATTTGCGGTCGAGCGCCGCGATCAGACGCAACGCGTCCGATTTCGCAAAGGTCGAAACGTCGCGCGAACGCTCGAAAAGCTCGAAGAAAATCGCCGCCGAGCGCGTTTTGTTCCGGAAGGCGATCGGGGCGTCGCCGAATCTTCCGCCCGGAAATACGCGTCGAACAACTCGCCGAGCGTCAAGCGGATTTCCGGTTCGAGCAGACCCGCGCTCTCGAAACGCTCGCGCAAGTCGACTTCCATCGATTCGAGCCAAGCGTAAGTTCGCCGGTCGACGTTCGAACCGGTCGTCAACGCGACGACGACCTTTTCGACGACGCGGCAAATTTCCTCCGCGAACGACCGCGAATATTTCGCCCCCAAAAAGAGACTCTTCCGCTTGCCGTTCAAATAAAATTGGATAACGAACGCGCTTTCGCCGCGTCGTTTTCGTTCTTGCAAACCGACCGTATAGTATCCTTTCTTTTGTTTTCGGCGCGTTTGCGGAAACGGTTGCGCCGCGACGACGTCAAGAGGTTCTTTTATTTTTCGCCGTTCACCCAAGCGACGATCGCGCGGCGTCCGAAAAGCCGACGCTCCCCGACGCGGCGGCGCCGCAAACCCTCTTCGGCGACCGTCTTGCGAACCGTCTCTTTCGAAACGCCGAGGAAGAGCGCGACTTGCTCCATATCCATTATTTCCAACTCGCGAACGTCGTCGCGGCGCGCCTTCTTTTCGGCGGCCCGGCGCGTCGCGTTCAAGTCCGTTTCGCTCCGTCGTTTCGACGGGATTTTCAAGCCGTTCGGCTATTCGTTCTCGGTCGACGCTTATCCCGGTTGTCGATCTTGTCGACCCTGAAACCGGCGAAAAGATCGAGGAAACCGCCGAACGTCCCGCGCAAAACGCCGACGGCTCTTATTCGCAAGTCGCGGCGAAAACGACGTTCAAAGATTATTTCGAGCCGCAACCGGAAACGTTCCAGCGCGAATGGCTCGGCGAAAAACGTTTCGAACTTTGGAAGTCGGGCAAGCTGAAATTCGAAGACCTCGCGAAACCGGCGACGCCGTACCGCGCGACGCCCGCCGACTTAACGCCGCCGACGCAACCCCAAACGCCGAAAATCGACCGTTCGACGCTCCCCGAATTGCCGCCGCTCGTTTTGCCCGAACTTACGCGGGAAAAGGGGCAAAAAGCGCGGGAAATCGCGCAAGCGAACGCGATACGCCGTCAAGCCGTCGAAGGGTTGACGGAAGAAAACGCCGTCGCGGCGGCCCGTCGGACGCTCGACGAGTTGCGCGCTCGATTGCAAAACAACGAATCGGACGAAACGACGCTCGCCGACTTCGACGCGGCAATCCGCGAAATCGGCGACGACGCGGCGGCGCAAGTTTTAGGGCGTGAAATTTTACTCGAAGCGCGTCGAGATATTGGCGTTTGGGACGAAGCGAACGACTGGATTGCCTTGGGGGCGCGTCAAGCCGACCGTTCATTATTGGGGGCCGCGTCCGGTAAATTTTCGCTTGGCCGCGTCGTCGCGCGATTGCGCAATTTTGCGAAACAAACGAAAGAGCCGCCGCAAACGCCGAAAGAAATACGCACCGCCGACGATTTTCTTGAAGCGTTGTATCGGTATCGCGTCGAACGATACGGCAAGAAAGAAGCCGAACGCCGCGAAGAAGAAGGAAAAAAAATCGCCGCTTTGCACGTGCGGACGCGCGACGTTTCAGCGGTGTTTAAGAAATATCAGGAAAGGTTCAAGTATTGGGATAAAAGAAAAAATCGTTCCCCAAAAGCGTTGACGCGGCGTAATAGTTACGTACCGCTCTATAATAGAGCGCTTGCGGAACGAAACGATCTCCGCAAACTTTACGAAAATCAACGGGAAAGTCGCCGAAACGACGACGTGGAGCGCTTCGAAGTTTTCGATTTACTTTGCGGCGGCGCCCCAAAAGACGGGCCGGAGCTGTTCGCGACTCCGAGAACGTTGAACGGCGAAGATATTGTCGAAACTTTCCGAAATCACGGCGGCGACGGGTTCGCGGACGTTGCACGATCGACACTGACATTGTATAATAACTTGTCGAAACGGTTTAATCTGCGCGCAAAATCCCCCCTGTTTTCCGTTAAATTTGTAAAATTCAAAGGAGCGGTACTAACGGCAGTTTTTGGGACGGCGGCGGGCAATATTGGACGCGTGAAATTCGCTTGCGGGAATCTTTCGACAACGCCGACCGTGCGCAACTTCGCGCGACTTTCGCTCACGAAATAGGACACTGGATTAGCGTTGACTGTTTCAGCGGTGGCGCAGACTCGCTGGATAAAATTTCCCGGGATTTAGGGAATCTCGCAAACGCGCGGGTTGACAACGTAACAAGGGCGGAAAAATCCCGGACGATTCCCCTGTCGCGTCGCAAGCGTAAATATTGGCGATTCGATGGATATAGCGCGACGGTTTACTCGAGAGGGGCGCCTCCAAAAGATTTAACAGGGCCCGATCCCGACCCACAAAAAACTTACATCGACAATGAAATAATTTCAACGGCGTTTGAAGGACTTTTTGACGACCCGGAAACGTTCGCGCGAACGTCGCCGGAACACTTTGATTTATTGCTAAGATTGTTAAGAGGTGAAAAACCGTGAAAAAGAGAGTTTTTCAGTTTCGCGATTCGTTTTATGGGGTCGACCCCGACCCGCTTTTTTGGATTGACGAAGACGGAATATTCGATTCCGACTCCGACGCCCCGGTGGTTCGCGACACTGTTGATTTAACTCGTAAAACCATTGAAGCCGACCGCGAAACGTCCGATTTCTACCCCCATATTTTTTACGAATACGATAGCGATTATGAGGACGCATTTTTTGCCCTTGTTTCCGTAACGCGGGGGGCGGCTCCGCCGTTTGAAGGTTGGAATGTTGAAGTTCTGGTCGAGCCTGAAAAGGCGTGGCGCCCTTCCGGGCGTTCCGCCGACGGCGTTGTTTTTTGAGTTCCCGCGCTGTAAGGAGAAAACAAGATGAAATACCGTTTTTTCGTCCGCTGGGAGGATTGCGCGGAATTTGAAGTCGAAGCGGAAAACGAACTGGTCGAGATGATCGCCGACCGCGTGAAAGGAAAACAAGATGAAGTTTGAAAAAGTTTTACCCGGATTGATCGCCGGGCGTCGCGTTCGGTTGCGGGGGAAACGCGAACGGGTTGTATTTTTTTGACGATAACGTTCACGCCGCCGACCGCGAATATTTGCGAATAGGAAAAGGACAGTTTGGCGATTTGGAAATCGTCGCCGAGTACGACAACCCCGGGGGAGAACCGTCTCTTTGTATCCGAACATTTACGTTGCGTCGCGACTCGTTCGAGCGCGACGACTGGGAATTTATTGACGACGAAAAGTCGCAATGGGGAACAAGATGAAAATTTTTGAATTTTTCCGCCGCAAAAAAGAGCGGAAACCGGTCGTTTTGAAGGACTTGACGAAGTTCAACCTCTACCGCGTTCGCGTTTCGAAGCGCGACGACGACGGCGACTTGCGCGACGCGGCGGAACTCTACGTCGTCGCGGAATCGAGCGACGAAGCCAATTTGCAAATTCGGCGGCTGTTGGAGCGCCGCGGCGGCGCCTCTTGGACGACGGCGCCGGTTAGCGTTGAAATCGACGCGAAAACCGGAACGGTCGCCGCCGTCGCGTCGGTTTAGGCGGCTTAGCCCCGACGTTCGCCGAAATCTTGCCTGCGGTCGAAGCCTTGAAGGCGCGCCTTCGAGCTTTTCTAAGAGTTGATTACGCGCTTCTTGTTGTTGCCGAAACCCTTGTTTTGACGGGGGGGCGTTCGTTGTCGAAGGAGAGGAAACGCTTAGGCTCGACAAACGCTCTTAACGCGGAATTTTCTTTTGATTTTCCTGCTTCTAACCTCGAAACGCCGGCTTGAGAAGAGCGTTTAAAACGCTTTTAGAAAAAAACAAAGCGGACGTTCCTAAACGAAAGGTTCGATAAAAAAACAACGCAAAGCGCGATTTAACGGAAGTCGCGTCGGGAAACGTCGAGATTTAAACTCGAGGCGGAAAACGTTTGGCGAGGAGCGCGCGCAGTTCCGATTCGCCGTTTAAAAAGACGACGCCGATTCCGAGCGCGAAAATCGGTCGCCCGGCCAACGTCGTTTCCGGAAGTTTGACGAAATCTTTCGCCGTCGTGAGGAGGGCTTCGGCGTCGACGCGTCGCGCTTCCGCCGCCAACGCTTCGAAATCGCGCTCCGAATAAGCGCAATGATCGCGGAACGCAATAAACGACGCCGGAGTTAACCGGTTGTTTTCTAACGTTTTAAGGAATCCGTTCGGCGCGCCTAAGCCGCAAAAAGCGAGGAAACGACCGTCGCGTCGCGTTGGAAGCCAAGTCGCGAAGTCTTCTCGAACGAGGCGAGACGGGCAAGGCGGAGCGAATGTCGCGGACGCGTCGTCGTCGGCGTTCGGGGAAAACGCGGGAGAGACGTCGCGTCGCGAAAAGATAAAACGGGGGATTTGGGCGATTTCGGCGAAGAGCGCGTCGGGGGTAAGGCGAGCGACTTGGGCGCGAATCGTTTGGCGGCGCTCGGCGGAAATAAGGTCGGCGCGGTTGAGGAGGACGACGTCGGCCCGAGCGAGACCGGCGATCGGTTCGCGTAAAAAACCGACCGGAAAAACGCGCCCGCCGCCGAACGGATTGAGCGCGTCGAGTACGACGACGTCGAGATCGCGTTTGATTCGGCGGTGTTGAAACGCGTCGTCAAGGAGCAGAACGTCGACGTCGGGACGCGCTTCGACGAGAGCCGAGGCGACTTCGAGCCGATTCGAACCGAGAAAATGGGGCGTCTCGGGAAAGAGGAGGGCGAGTTCGCGCGCTTCGTCGTTAAAATGTTGGAATTGAGCGAAACGGCCAAGGTCGGGGCGCGGAAACGGCGCGGTTTGCGCGTGTTCGGGCGCCTGACGCGATTTTAACGTTTCGGCGGTTGGGGAAAAAAACGGCGTTTGCGCGGCGTCGACGCGGGCGAAGAGTTCGCGTTGGCGTTGCGCTTGGTAACCGCGACTGATAAAAGCCGGGGTTTGGGAGGTTTGGGCGAAATAGTCGGCGAGCCAACCGACGAAAGGCGTTTTACCGACGCCGCCGAGCGTTAGGTTGCCGACGGAAATCGTCGGTCGCGGCGCTTGCGAAGCGCGGAGAAAACCGGCGTCGTAAAGGCGATTGCGGAGCCGAACGACTCCGGAATACGGCGTCGCGACGAGGGACGCGACGACGCGAAAAGCTTGCGCGGCAAACGTTTGCGTCGAGCCGTCGAGCCAGGCGCGCGCCGTTTCGTGAAACGTTTTTTTCATTATTGTCGTTTTGCTATAACGTTGGCCGAAATATCGAATAACGAACGAAATTTGCTTTCGCTAAAAACGCCGTTCCGACGCCGCGAAATTTAGACGATTTAGAATAACTGAACGGCGAGCCTTTGTCAATATATTAATATAAAAGCGCAAAAAAGAAATCGCCGTTCTTTGCGCGGCCGTTTTCGAGGCGCGACGAGACGCCGTTATAATCGTTGCGTTCGACAGAATTGGAAATTTCGTTTTGCAAGCGTCGGAAAAGGGGAAAAAAAGCGGCTTTTAAGCGTTTGCGAACGATTCGCTTCTTGCCAAAACGACGAATTGACGGTAAAATAGAGCAAGACGTTTTAGCGTCGTTTGCGACGTTTAGAAACGGACGGCGATAGCGGTCGGCTCTTCGGCGTTCGTAACGCGCGCACTTTTGAACGATTTTTTTTGATTTTAAGGAGTTTAACGATAATGACGCTCGCCCTTAGCGCGTTTGATTGGACTTCCGCCGCGGCCTCGCCTTTGTTCGCAATGCCCGCTTGGCTTAAAGCGACGGGACGGATCGACGTCGCCGCGCTGATCGCCGTCGCGATCTTTGTTTTCGCGGTCGCCTTAATTCGCCGCCTTGCGCCTCGGTGCGGCGCGATCGCTTGGGTTACCGCGAAAGAAACGGCGTTGCAGCCGCTCTTCCTGATTTTGACTTTGTTCGGGCTCTTCGGTCTCTTCATCTTCCCGTTTTTGCCGTATCACACTTTGGGCGAAGATGTGAAAATTGTGGTGTCGCAAGGGCTGACGCTTGTGAAGCTCGTTTGCGTCTTCCTCGCGATTTGGACGGCGAGTTCGTCGATCGCGGACGAAATCGAAGGGAAAACGGCGTTGATGATTCTCGCGAAACCGGTCGGGCGGCAAAAGTTTGTCTTCGGCAAATATATGGGCGTGATGATCGCGGTAACGGCGCTCTTTTTGATTCTTGGTTTCTTTTTCATGAACACCGTCGCCTATAAGCTGGCTTACGACGCGCGGGAGTCGGCGAAGGAGTTGCCGACGGCGCTCGAGTGTTATCGGTACGTCGCTAAAATCGCGCCGGGGTTGTGTTTAGCGTATTTTGAAACGATCGTTTTGACGGCGATCTCTATCGCGATTTCGACCCGTTTGCCCCTGTTGCCGAACTTGACGATTTGCTTGACGATTTACGCGCTCGGGCATATCGTTCCGACGCTGGTCGTTTCGAATATTGGGGAAACGATGCCGATCGTCGGCTTTTTCGCGAACTTGATTTGCGCGGTAACGCCGATTTTGGAACACTTCAATATGGAAACGGCGATCGCGATGAATCAGACGGTGCCGTGGGATTACGTGGCGACGGCCGGCGTTTATTCGCTCTTGTTCGCCGGCGTCGCGATGGCGTTGTCGCTTCTCTTCTTTGAGGATCGCGACCTTGCTTGATTAAAAAAACGACGCGTAATAACGCGTTAACGAATTTTAGAAACGCTCTCCGCAAAACGCGGGGGGCGTTTTTTTTGCGTTGGGGAACGACGGTTGGCGAAAGAGTCGAGGAAGCGGCGGATTTTAACGTCGGGACGCCCGCTTGAGAACGCGGCGTTTGCCTTCCGTAAGGGCCGCTTAGACGGCCTCGAACGCGTAAAAAGAAGCCGAAACGCCGATAAATCGAACGACTTAACGCTAACCGGCTCCGTCAAAAAGAAAATTCTTGCAAGTTTGAGTTAGATTAAAAGAACGACGAAGAAAAAGGGCTCGGCGAAATTGGCGTCGCGTTAGAAATAGAGGGCGCCGAATCGCGGTTCGACGGGGGAAACGGCGCAAAATAAAAAAGCCGACCGGCGAACGGTCGGCTAAAGCGATAACGCGTTAAACGAATCAAGCGAACGGGTCTTCTTCCTCGTCGGCGAACGGGTCGTCTTCGTCGGCTTCCTCTTCGGTCGCGTCTTCGGCGGGCGCGGCTTCGTCGGCGAACGGGTCGTCTTCGTCGACTTCTTCTTCGGTCGCGTCTTCGACCGGCGCGGCTTCGTCGGCGGGAGCTTCTTCTTCGTCGGTCGCGTCGTCGACGGCGTCCCAAACGTCCGCTTCTTGCTCGTCCGCCGTTTTCGACTCGACGCCGCCAAAGAGCGGGAGAAGCGCGGTCGGATTTTCCTTGAAGACGTTCAAGTCGAGAACGACGGCGACCTTAGAACCGGCGGTTTGCGGTTTCAGCGCGTCGAAAAGAACGTCGATAAGGGGTTTGAGGTCGCCGGAAGTTTTCATTTGTTCGGCGAGCAAAACGGGAGCCGTCAGTTTGCCGGCGGTCAACGCTCCGTTGAAAGCGTCGGCGGAGGTTTTCGCTTTTTCCGGGGAGTCGAACGCGGCGACGACGGCGAGCTTCGGCGAACCGACGAGGGAAGCGGCGAGGGTCAACGTTTTGAAACCGCCGAGGCCTTCAAGCGGGTTGACTTTATCGACGAAGTCGGTAAGGAAGGGCGACTTTTTCTCCGCGTCGGAATCGGCGTCCGCGAAGGAACCGGCGAGAACCGATTCCGGCGTTTCCGTTTTCGCGGGCGCGAGTTTTTCCATAAGACTTGTCAAATCGTTGGAAGCGAGAACGAGCGCGACCGCGGCGCCGTCCGTTTGTTTCAACGCGTCAAAGACGGGAGAACCCGCCTCCGCCGGTTTTTGGAAACGCGCTTTGATCGACGCGCCGCACTTCTTGATCGATTCCGTCCGAGCGTCTTCGCGCGCCGCTTTGATTTCGGCGTCCATTTCGCGTTGAAGATTGTCCGGAAGCCCGTTCGCGTTCTGCGAACCGTATCCGGCGTAACCGGACGACGCGTAATTCGCCGCGCCGCCGTAATTTCCGGCGCCTTGACCTTGCGTTCCTTCCGTTAACGCGCGATTTCGGTAACCGTTTTCAATTTCCTTAACGTTGACGCGAACCGCGTTGCGATGAGTCGTAACGGCGACGACGAAACCGAAGCGATTGAACGTCGCGATCGGTTTGTTTTCCTCCCAAGAACCGATATAATCGACGAGGGTTTTGACGTCGGCGTCGCTCAAACCGTCGGTTGGGAAAGCGAGAGCGACCGTCGAGTCGGAACCGTCGAGATCGTAAACGAGAACGTAAGCTTCGTCGATTTTGTTGGCGAAAAACTTTTTCATCGCGATATTTTGCGCTTCGACGAGAAAACTCTTGACCGCCGCTTTGAGGTCGCCTTTTTGCCAATCGCGCAACTGGTCGCGGTAACGGTCGCCCGATTTAAGGGAACCGACTCCTTTGTCGACGACCGTTTCGACGAACTCGTTCAGCCCGACGTAGTCGACCTTCGCGAAATTGACGCGCGCGACGGCGGTAACGTCGCCGTAAAGGAGCGCTTGGAGCGGAACGACGCTCGAAACGTCGGAACGTTTGATTCCGCTCGGGACGTTTTGGAGAGCGTTCGGGTCTTGTTGACCGTACCCGCCGTAATCGGACGACGGATAGGACGAACTCGGGGGTTGCGCGAACGAAGCGACGCCGGCGCCGAAAAGGCAAGCGGACAAGACGAGACCCGAACTCGCGAGGGAGCGCAGGGGACGTAACGACGATAAACGCGGCATTGGTTTTCTCCGAACGTTGGAGGCTGACGAGCCTGTTTGAGGCTTTGCGTGTTGAGTTTCGTTTCGACGCCGCGCGCTCGATGGGCTCGACGGACGCGTCGCTGGCGCGTCGCTTAAAGCGGTCGAAGGGCGCGGTTCCAAAGAACGAAACCAAACGAACCGAGCGCGACGAACCGAAACCGGCGTCGAGGCGCCGCCCGACAATAAAACGACGTTCCTTTATTATAACGACGCGCGGGCTTTTTTTCCAGCGCGAACTTCTCGACGAAGCGATTTTTCGCAATTTTTTCCGACGCTCGGGGGGCGCCGTTCCTACAATCGATACAATGCGAAAGGCGCGACGGCAAAGCGCGGCGAACGGGCGGAGGTTTGGGGGAAATAGGTTGTTTGCGCGGCGGAGGACGGACGACGTTAAGCCGACGAAGCGAGCGACCGGTTTGGCGTTAAGGGCGAGTTCGTCGTCGGTCGTCGAAGAACGCGACGACGGCGAAAGCGGTTAATAGGGCGAAACCGTAAAGGACGGGAACGCGATAACGGATTGACGAAACAAAAATCGAATGGAG
>JAZQAP010000500.1:0-8129 GCA_045545275.1 Thermoguttaceae bacterium
CAGTTCGAGGTCTTCTTTCGACCAAGATTTCGGAAGCGCGACGGCGCATTCGACGTAAAGGTCGCCCGGTTTTTCGCCGTCCGGCGCGACGCCCAGCCCTTTCAAACGCAACCGCGTTCCGGTCGTCGCGCCCGACGGAATCGTTACCGCGACCGTCCCGCGCGGCGTCGGAACGTCGACTTTCGCTCCAAACGCCGCTTCTTTCAGCGTTATCGGCGTTTTGACCGTCAAATCCTTGCCGGAACGGGAGTAAAACGGATGCGGCGCGATCTCGACCTCCAAAATAACGTCGCCGTTCGGGCCGCCGCCGACGCCGGGCTCGCCCATTCCGCGGAGCCGGATTTTCTTCCCGGTTTCGATTCCGACCGGAATTTTCGCGTCGACGGAGACCATTCCGCCGCGTTCGCGCCGAATCGTTACCGGAATCGTTCCGCCGAGAACCGAAGTCGCCAACGGAACGGAAACGGTCGCCGTTACGTCCTCGCCCTTTTGCGGAGCGGGCGAACGCCGTCGTCGACCGCCGCCGAACGGGTTCCCGCCGCCTCCAAAAGGATTCCCGCCGCCCGCCGACGCGCCGCCGCCTCCGAACGCGTTCAAAATATCCTCAAAGTTGAACGACGCGCCGCCCGCCGAAAACCCTCCTCCGAACGGATTGCCGCCGCCTCCAAAAGGATTCCCGCCGCCCGCGCCGAACGGATTGCCGCCGCCCGCGCTAAAACGTTCGTAATCGGGCCCGAATTGGTCGTACATCCGCCGCTTTTCCGGGTCTTTGAGCGTTTCAAACGCCGTTTGCAGCTCTTGAAACTTCTTTTTCGCGCCCTCCGGGTCTTTCGGGTTCAAGTCCGGATGGTACTTGCGCGCCATTTTCAGATACGCTTTTTGAATTTCGTCTTGCGACGCGTTTTTCGAGACGCCGAGCGTCTTATAAAAGTCTTCCGCCATTATCTCCGTCTTTCTTCCCGCGTTATCCGTTCTCGCCGCCGACGGCGCCAAAATCGACGCCGTTTTCCGTCGTTTTTACTTAACGCAAATTCGGCGCCGTTCGGTCGCCGCGCGTCGATTTTCGGTCAATGACCGCAACCGGCGCAACCGGCTCCGGCGGGAAAATTCGGGTTGTCGATGTTGAACCCTTTGGCGGTCGGCGTGTCGAGAAAATCGATTTTCGTTCCGTCGAGGAAAAGCGCGAACTTTTTATCGGCGACGACGTAAACGCCGTCGGGTTCGTAACGCGCGTCGGTTTTCGAATCGAAAACCGTGTCGAAGCCGAGCGTGTACTGCATACCGCTGCACCCGCCGCCGACGATCACCATTCGGATAAACGTTTTCGGGTCGAGTTCTTGCGCTTGCATAATTTTTTTGACTTCGTCGGCCGCGCGCGCCGTCAATTTGATCGCCATTTTTCCCTCGCGTTAATTCCTTTTTCGATTATAAAGCGCTCGCCGCGCCGTCGCGGTTTCGCCGCTCGTTTTTACGTCCGTTTTTTTCCGCCGCGCCGCTCGTTCGCGCCGTTGTTCGGCGTTGGCCGCCGCGTCGATTCTTTTTATTATACGCGTTTGCGGCGACGCGAAAAGAGCCCCCGCGCCGCCGGACGGAACGTTTTTCCGCGTCTTTCCTCTTTTTCGCGACGCGCGCTTGACTTTCCGTTTCGAATCGTTTAAAACGATAAACGACGGCGCCGTTTTCGCCGTCGTTCGCCGTTTTCGTCCTCTTTTCTTTTTCCCAAGGAGTTTTCCAATGTCGTCGCGACCGTTCGCCCCTTCCCGTCTTTTCGTTCGACGTTTCGCCGTCGGCGCGCTTCTTTTCGTCGGCGCCGTTTGCTCGCCGTCTTCCGCTCTTTTCGCCGAAACGCCCGTTTGCCCGCTCGGCGACGCGTTCGAGTTCGCCCCGGAACTTAGCGACGAGTTCGACGGCGCCGCGCTCGACGCCGAAAAATGGTTCGACTTCAACCCGGCTTGGCGCGGTCGCAAACCGGCGCTCTTTTCGCGTCGAAACGTCGCCGTCGCCGACGGAACGCTCCGCTTGACCGCGAGCTCGATGAAGCCGGAGGAGGTCGACGTCGAAAACAAAGTCCGCGGATACGACAAATATTGGAAAGCGATCGTCAAGAGCCGCGAAAAAATCGCTTACGGCTACTTCGAAGCGCGTTGCCAAGCGATGCGCGCCAACGTCTGCAACGCGTTTTGGCTTTACGACCCGCACTCCGACCGCCCGGACGTCAAGTACGTCGAAGGCGAATTTTCCGAAGAAATCGACGTCTTGGAGGTCTTCGGGAAACCGTCGGAGCCGAGCGCGCAAAACGTCGTTTGGGGAACGCTTCACCGTTACGCGACGCCTTATCTTGAGTCGATCGTCAACAAGAAAAAGGACAAGCTGGCGAACAAAGGCTTCAAATTTAAAGCGCCGTTCGACCCCGCCGCCGACTTTCACCGTTACGCGGTCGCTTGGACGCCGACCGAAATCCGTTGGTTCGTCGACGGCGAAGAAGTTTTCGTTCGCGAAAACGACTTCTTCCATCGCCCGCTGCACGTCGTTTTCGACTGCGAAATTATGTTCGACTGGATGGGCGAGCCCGACCCGGCCGATCTTCCGGCGACCTTCAAAGTCGATTACGTTCGCGTTTGGCGTTTAAAAGACGTCGAAAACGCGAACGACGCGAACGCGGCGGCGGAACGCTAATACTCCGAGCCGCCGACGGTCGCGAAACGTTCCTTCGCTCAACGCGAAACGCTCGGTCGCGGCGGGAAAAGCGCTCGACTCGACGTTCCGACGTTCGTCGGCGCGTTCCAAGTCGGCGACGGCGAGTAAACCGGCGCGTTCGAGCCGCCGAGGGTCGAACCGGGCAAAACGTTCCGCCCGAACGACGTTTCCGGAATCGTCTGATAGTTCGCGCTCGGCGGGTAAACGCTCGACGGAACCGCGTTCGACGGATAGCTTCCGGACGGATAAACGCCCGATCGCGTCCCCCAATTATCGAGCGGCGCGGCGCCCGGCGTCGCGACGTTCGGATACGCCGGATTCGTCAGCGACGCGGCGCCGGAGTTCGGGTTCGCGTCGTATGTTTCGTTATCGCCGGGCAAGACGAGCGGTCGACCGTCCGGGCCGGTTCCGATCGTCGTCGCGCCGCCGACGCCCGCGAAGGAACCGTCGACGGAACCGCCGATCGAGCCCTCGACGCCCGCCGTTTGGAAGTCCGCCGGCGGAGTCGTCGTCAGCTTGCCGTCGGCGTCTTGATAGAAGACCATCCCTTCCATCAGCTCGGGCGTTTTCTCGTACCGCGACATATCTTGCGCTTGCGCCGCCGCCCGCCGCCGCGCCGCGCTCGCCGCCGCGTTCGCGTACTCCGCCGGGGCGACCCGCGACGCGGCGGGCGCTCGGGGCGGCGGAGTGAAAATCGACCGGTTCGCGTCCGACTCGCCGTCTCCGCGCCGCGTTTGCGCCGCTTGAAAGAGGACGCCGAAACCTTGCGTGAAGAGCGGATTCAGCGAAAATTCGTTCGGATTCGTCGGCGCCGGAACGTTCGGACGCGGACGGCGCGGCGCGCTCGCTTGCGCTCGTTCGGTCGACGCGGCTTTCTTCGCCGAACCGCCGCTTTTTCCGCTTTCGTCGCTCTCTTCGTTCGCGTCTTCCGCGTCGACGGAGTCGGTCGAGGAAGCGTTGCGAATCAGCCGTTTGTTCCCTCCGAGTTTGGCGCCGTTCTTCGCCTTTCCGCCGTCGTCCGAAGCGGCGTTTTCCGCGCCGCTTTTCGCGTCGCCGGTTCCGTCGACGGTCGTTTTTTCGACGTTAAATTTCGGGCCCTTGTACGAGCCGAGCGCGGCTTGCACCCAGCTCGCGGAGAGGTCGAGCGGTTGCGGAGTCGCGTCGAACCATTGGTTCCCTTCGTCGTCGGTCGCGACGGTGCGAACGTAAAAGGGCGTCGTTTCGGCGTCGGTCGCGTACCAAAAAAACCATTCTCGTTCGGAATCCAAGTTTTCGCCGACGCGCGTCCAAGGCCCGTCCAAGCTCGTCGAGCGTTCGACGGCTATCGTCGCCGGACGACCGCGGCGCGCTTCCTCTTCGATTTCGCTCGGTCGGAACCAACGGAGAATAAGGATTAGGCGGTCGGTTCCCTTTTCTTTCGCGGGCCCGACCGACTTAATTTTCCCGGTCGCCGGTTGCGTCGGCGCGGCGCTTTCGGACGCTTCGTCGGCTTCTTTTCCGGCGCTCGACTTTTCGCCGTTCGCCGCTCCGCGCGCCAAATCGAGCAAACGGCTCGACTTTGCTTCCGTTCCGTTCGCCGACGCGACGGACGGCGTCCCGAGCGGCGGCGCGTCGTTTTCGGCGGAGTCGTCGTTCAGCGCGAACGAATCGGACGGCGCCGTCGCGTTTTCCGAATCGGTTAAAGCGGTCGCGTCGGCGGAAGAGGCGGAGGCGGAATCGCCGGTTTCGTCGGCGGTCGCCCAATCTCCGGTCGGAGTCGACGGCGCTTCGACGAAACGATAGGCGCGCGTCGAGCTGAACGCGGCGGTTCCGTTCGCGAATCGGGTGCGCAACGCGAACCAGTAAACGCCCGGTTTCGGCGCTTGGAAAACGAACGCGTCGGCGCCGTCTTCCGGACGTTGGCCCGCGTAAGAGTACCAAGTCGCGCCCGCGTCCGGCGAACAAAAAAGCTCGACCGACGTCGCGCTTTTCGAGTCGGCGTCCTTGGGAAAAGTGAACGGAACGCGCAGACGCGCCCCGACGTTCTCGCGCGGCGCCCCTTTCGGCGCGTCGAGCCGCAGATCGACTTTGTTCGACGGCGACAACGAACCGGACGGCGCGTTCGCGTCTTTCGACGCGGCGACGGACGCCGGCGAAGCGTCGAGCCGCGCGATTTTTTCGACCGAACCGCTCGAAAAAGCCTCGAACCGATTGTTAAAAACGCTCGTTTCGTTTATAATAGATTGCGCGAGGAGCGTTCCGCCGTCGAACGCGCCCGCCAAAAGAATCGCGATCAACGCCCGTTTCGCGACGCGACCGATTTTTCGCGACGCCGCGACGTTTTTCGCTCCGTTTTCGAAGCGGCGCGCTCGGCGTTCGTTCGTTTCGTTTTCCCAACGCGGTTTGTTCGTTCGATTTCCCATTTTTCGACGCCTCCGACGGCGGGACGCTCGGACGTTCGCCAAGATTCTCGGAAAAAGAATCGACGACGCCGAACGTCGACCAAGCCGACCAATACGACAATATATTATTAAGGGCGGAAAACGCGACCGCTTAACGTCGCTCCCGCTCGACGCGCTCCGCGTCCCGTTCGCCGATTCGTCGACGAACGCTCGAGAACGCGGCGCGTCGTTTCGTTCGTCGGCGCCGTCGCGGCCTCGTCTCGACGTTTTTTTCGAAAACGCCGGTCGTTCCGGTCGCGCAAACCGGTTAAAACAGAGTCAAAAAGCGAAAATACGCAAACTTTAACGCCTTCAAATTTCAAACGCCAAACGTCAACCGCCAACGAAGAGAAAGAGAACGCCGCCTATGTTCCGTCCCGAAATTTTCGCCGCCTTGAAGGGCGCGCCGACCTCGCTCGCCTCGTCCGACGCGCTCGTCGGGCTGATCGCCGGTTTAACCGGACTGGGAATTTTCGTCGCCGTCGCCGTTTACGTCTTGTCGAAACTTCGCGGCGCAAGCGGGAAGACGAAAGCGCCGAGCGTTCGCGACGATCTCGTCAAATTCGGCGCGCTTTACGAATCCGGCGAACTGACGAAAGAGGAATTTTCGCAAATTAAGCGTTCGTTCGCCGTCGCGCTCGACGCCGAACTCGCCGCGAAAAAAGCCGAAGCCGCGAAAAATTCCCCGGAAGCCGCCCGCGACGCCCGCCTCGCGAACCTCTTGCGCAACGAAAGACGCTAACCGCCGACCGGCAAACGTTAATTTAGGCAAGCGACGCAATTTCGAGAAACCGCGCAAAAAAATTGCAATTCGCCGAAAAAAGCCGTCGCGCCGTTTATTCTCGAAAAAACGAAAGTCCGAGCCGCTCGCATTTTTCGCAAGACGCGAACGACGGTCGACCGATTCTTCCTTTTGCGCCGCGGAACGGATTTGCGCGGCGCTCCGATTCGCTCCGACGCGACGAGAATTTGTTTTTCGCGCGAAAATATTTCGACTTTTTTCGCTAAATTTCGCAAAAAAAACGCTCGATTCCGTTTTTTTCGTCGGCGGCGACGTATAAAGTCGACGAAGGACGCCGTCGCTTCGCGTTCGAAACGGGTTCGCTCGTTTCGACGTCGACCGAAAAAAATCGTTTCGCCCGCTCGCTCGACTCGGTTGCGTTAGCGGTTTCTTTTCGCGTTTTCGCAACGCCGATAAGAAACGCCGCGCCGCCCGAATCGACCGCGACCCGCAAAACAACGCGCAAGGAAAGGCCGCGTAATGACCGAAGAACGCAACGACTTCGACTCCGATCGAAGCGAAAATAAAAAGAACGCTTACTGCTCGTTTTGCCGCAAAAACTACCGCGACGTCGGCCCGCTCGTCGAAGGGCCGGGCGAAGTTTACATCTGCGGCGACTGCATCGACTTATGTCAGTCGATCTTAACGCAAGAACGCAAACGCCGCCAAGGCGAGGGCGCGCCGTTCGCTCGCGTTCCGTCGCCGCGCGAGATCGTCGCGAAGTTGGACGATTACGTCGTCGGGCAAAATTTGGCGAAACGGACGCTCGCGGTCGCGGTTCACAACCATTATAAGCGGATTATGACGCAAAACGACCTCGACGACGTCGAAGTCGGCAAGTCGAACGTTTTGCTTCTCGGCCCGACCGGTTCCGGAAAGACGCTCCTCGCGCAAACGCTCGCTCGGATGTTGGACGTTCCGTTCGCCATCGGCGACGCGACGACGCTGACCGAAGCCGGTTACGTCGGCGAAGACGTCGAAAACCTTATTTTGAAGCTCCTGCGCGCCGCCGACTTCGACGTCGAACTGGCGCAGCGCGGGATTATTTACATCGACGAAATCGACAAAATCGGCAAGACGAGCCAAAACGTCTCGATCACTCGCGACGTTTCCGGCGAAGGCGTCCAGCAGGCGCTGCTGAAAATGCTCGAAGGAACGGTCGCGAACGTTCCGCCGCAGGGCGGGCGCAAGCACCCGGAACAGCAGTATATTCAGGTCGACACGTCGAATATTCTGTTCATTTGCGGCGGTTCCTTCGTCGGTTTGGATAAGATCGTCGAAAACCGCCTCGGGAAGCGTTCGATCGGTTTTTCGACCGTCGGCGGTTCGCAACGCCGCGAAACGTCGGAGGCGCTAACAAACGTAACGCCGGAAGACCTTTGCTCGTTCGGGCTGATTCCGGAACTCGTCGGGCGTTTGCCGGTCGTCGCGTCGCTCGAACCGCTGACCGAAGACGCGCTCCGCCGAGTTTTGCGCGAACCGAAAAACTCGCTCGTGAAGCAATATCAAAAGCTCTTCCGAATGGAGGACGCGGAACTCGAATTCTCCGACGACGCGCTTCAAGCCGTCGCGGAACTCGCGATCGCCCGCAAAACCGGCGCCCGCGGACTCCGCGCCATCATGGAAAACGCCATGCTCGACCCCATGTTCTCGCTCCCCGACCGCGCGTCCGGCGAACGTTACTTCGTTACCCGCGAAATGATCGAAGGGAAAGCGCCGATTTTGCCCGAGCCGCAAGAAACGAGAAAAAGCGCCTAAACGACGCTCGACGAAGCGTTAAAAACCGCTCGAAACGCCGCGTCCCGACCGACGCGGCGTTTTTACGTCCTCGGAACGTCCGAAACGTCGGACAATTTCGCTCGTTTCCGTCAAACCGTCGCGAAAATCGCCAAGAAACGCCGGTCGCGCTCTTGCGCTCGCCGAACTTTTCGGGTAAAATAAGAAAAACGCGCCTCGGCGACCGTTCGCGGGACGTCGAAAGGCCTTTCATTCGCCTTTTACTCGAAATTTAGGAGTTTCTCCCGATGAAAATTATTTTCGCCGCCGACCCGTTCGCTCTTCCGCTCCGCAAAGCGATCGTCGAACACCTTAAGAAAAAGGGCCACGAAGTGATCGACTTCGGCGCGTCCGAAGAAAACAGCGAAATCGCGTACTACGACAGCTGCGTCAAGGCTTGCGAAGCGCTCCAACGCGGCGAAGGCGAACGCGGAATTCTCCTCTGCGGCACCGGG
>JAZQAP010000501.1:0-5896 GCA_045545275.1 Thermoguttaceae bacterium
TTCCATTCGAAGTCGGACGGCGGATTCGACGTCCGACGCGGCTCGATCGAGTTCGTATTGGATTGCATTGCGATTTCTCCTTCGTGGAAAAGGGGCGATTGAAAGCGGCGACGAATCGAATAAAAACGACGCGGCGTCAACCGGTGTTAAAAGCTGAAAAAAACGACGCGGCGTCAACAGACGTTAAAAGCTGTAAAAACGATGCGACGTCAACGCGGTTCGAAGCGGAGTTTGTTTTTCCGAGCGTATTTCTCCGCGGCGGAGCCCGGCGCGCCTCGGAGCGTAAAGTTTGGAACGGTTTGGCGTTCGCTCTCTTTACTGGCGCGCCAAGGCGTTTCTTTTTTTCCGAAACGTCCAAACGCTTCTTTGCCAATCTTTTCGAGTCCGTCCGGGAGAACGGCAGTTTGTAACGCCGGGCAGTCGACGAACGCCTCCTTGCCGATCTTGCGCAATGCGTCCGGAAACGCGACCGACGATAATCTTTCGCAACCGCCGAACGCTTCGTCGCCGATGGTTTGTAGCGCTTCCGGAAGCGTAATTGACGACAGCGTTTCGCATCCCCAAAACGCTCGCTCGCCGACACTTTGTAGTTTGTTCGGAAGAACGACCGTCGTTAGCGCTTTACATTCGTTAAACGTCCATGCGCCGAGGGTTTGCAGAGCGTTCGGGAGCTTGATCGACGTTAGCGCTTCGCATAAATGAAACGCGCAGTCGCCGATCTTTTCGACGCTTTCCGGAAGCTCGAGCGACGTCAGCGCCGCGCAACCGTAAAACATTCCCTCGGCGATGGTTCGCAGGTCGTCCGGCAACGCGACGTCGGTTAGCGAAACGCAATCGCAAAACGCGCGGGAGCTGACGCTTTGCAAGCCGTTCGGGAGTTTGATCGACGTTAACGATTTGCACTCGTCAAACGCATAGGGGCCGAGCTTTTGGAGTCCGTTCGGAAGCGTTACAGACGTTAGCGATTCGCACAAACGAAACGCGCGTTCGCCGATCGTTTCGACGCTATCCGGGATAACGACGGAAGTTAGCGATTTGCACTCTTGCAACGCGCCCTCGTCGATACGTTGAAGTCCGTCGGGGAGCGCGACGGACGACAACGCTAAACAATGATAAAACGTGTATTTCCCGAGGGTTTTCAGTCCGTCCGGGATATTGATCGACGTTAGCGCTTCGCAAGCGTAAAACGCCTCGGCGCCAAGGTCTTGCAAGCCGTCCGGGAGCTTGACCGACGTTAACGATTTGCATTCGTAAAACGCTTCTTTGCCGATGCTTACGACGCTTTCCGGTATCTCGATCGACGTTAGTTCGCGGCACCCGCAAAACGCGCAAGGAGCGATCTTTTTAACGCGCTTCGGGACGACGTACTCCGTTTTCGATTCGAGACACGCCAAAAGCGTTTTGCCGTCGGGGCTAAAGAGGACGCCGTCGACCGTTTGCGCGCGGAACTCTTCGAGCGTTAGGCGTTTGCAACGGCGGTCGGGGACGCCGACTTCGCCGCTTTGCGACACGGCGAAACGTAAAGAATCGTTTTGCCCGAACCCGTGAGCTTCGACGGTCGGCAGTTTTTCGGGTAAGAACGCCGCTTGCAACGCGGAGCAACACTCAAACGCGCCGATTCCAATGTGTTGCAAACTGTCGGAAATCGCGATCGTTCGCAACGCTTCGCAATCGTTAAACGCGTCTCGTTCGATAGTTTGCAAGCCGTCGGGAAGGATTACCGTATGTAGCGACTCGCAGTGTTGAAACGCGTACTTGCCGACGGTTTTGAGGCTTTTAGGGAGCGTTACAGACGTTAGCGAAGAACAGCAAGTAAACGTGTGTTCGCCGATGGTTTGCAAGTCGTCTGGGAACGCGACGGAACGCAGCGCCTTGCAAATGAAAAACGCGTGGTCGCCGAGAGTTTGCAAACTGTCGGGAAGCGCGGCGGAAAGGAGCGCGTCGCATTGCGCAAAGGCATATTTTCCAATAGTTTGTAAGCCGTCTGGGAACGCGACGGAACGCAGCGCTTTGCACGTTGAAAACGCCTCGTCGACGACGGTTTCGACGCCGTCGGGAATCGCGTATTCCGTTCTTGGGTTTCCGATCGGATACGCGACGAGCGTTTTGCCGTCTTTGGAGAAGAGGACGCCGTCGACGGCGCGGAAGCGCTCCGCGTCCGGAGAAATAACGATTTCCGTCAGCGCGCCGCATTTTTGAAACGGACTGGTTCGGAAGGCTCCCGCGCCGACGCTTTGAATCCCGCTTGGGAGTTCGATCGAACGCAACAACGCGCAACCCCCAAACGCTCCCGCGCCGAGGGTTGCGACGCTTTGCGGAAGCGCTATAGACTGTAATGATTCGCAACCCAAAAACGCTTGGTCGCCGACGGTCGCGAGGCTTGACGGAAGCGCGACGGACGTTAGCGCTTGGGCGTAGGCGAACGCTCGTGGGCCGACCGTTTCGACGCCGTCGGGAACAACGTACTCTGTCGCCGCTTTATTACAAGGATACGCGACGAGCGTTTTGCCGTCGGCGGTAAAGAGAACGCCGTCGACAACGCGGAAATTCTTCGCGTTGGCGGAAACTCGAAACGCCGTCAATTTTTTACAGTAGTAAAAGATTTTCTTGTCGAGATTTAGCAGACCGTCCGGGAGCGTCGCCGACCTTATCGGGAAGCCGTCCCAAAACGCGAGATTATCGATTTTCGTAACGGGGCGACCGTCGATTTCGTTCGGGATAACGACTTCGGTCGCGGTTCTGTTGCGGAAGCGAACGATTGTAACGCCGCCGGTCGTCTCGTCGACTTCCCAATCGAAGTCGGTTAACGGATTCGGCCTCGCGTCGCCTTGGCGTTGAGCGTTTGACATTTTAAACTCCTTGCGATGAAAGGTTTGCGTTGGTCGCGACGTCGGAGGGCGCTTGCGGCGAACGCGAACGAGTCGGCGACTTCTTCCGTTATTATGACAGATTGAAGCGCGCAAAGCAAGCGAATTTTCGGGAAAAAGTCGATTTTTTCAAAAAAAACGCCGGAAGAACGCGTTATAACCGTCGCGCCGCGTCGACGGCAAAAAAACGACGCGGCGTCAATCGGAGTTTAACGCTGAAAAACGACGCGATGTCAACGCGATTCGAATCGGATTTCTTTTTTTGCGGCGAATTTTTCCGCGACGGAACCTCCCGTCCCGCAAAGGGTTAAGTCGGGCGAACAGCCTTTGAACGCGTTCGGAACGATTTTTTTCGGGCCCTTCGAAGTCGGGAAATAGACGGTCTTTAGCGACTTGCAATCTCGAAACGCCTCTTTACCGATCGTCGTCGGCGAGTTCGGTAGCAAAACCTTCGTCAGCGACTCGCAACTGTTCAGCGCGTAGGAGAGGGGTTTGACGCCTTCGGGAATCGCGATTTCGACAAGCGGCAAACAGTTGAAAAACTCAAACTCGCCGATATGTTCGAGACCTTCCGGGAGCGAAATTTTTCCAAGCGATTCGGCGCAACTGAACGCGCTTTCGCCGATTTCGCGCGGCGAAGCGGCGTTGAAAACGAGAGTATACAACGAATAGCAAGCGAAAAACGCGCGAGGCTTGATCGTTTCGATCGACGACGGGAAATCGAGACGTTGCAACGATTTACAGAAGAGACACGCTTCGGCGCCGACGGCGGTAAGGCCTTCGGAGAACGCGACGTTTTGGAGCGCTTTGTTGTTTTTGAACGCTTCGGCGCCGATCGTTGCAAGGCCTTAGGGGAAAACGACTTCCTGCAACAAATAACATTCGAAAAACGCGCGGGCGCCGATAGTTTCGAGTCCGTCGGAGAACGAAATCGAAGCGAGCGAAAAATCGTAGAAAAACGCGCCGCGGGGAATCTCGGCGAGCGTCGACGGAAGCGAAAGCGACTTCAGCGAATCGCATTGGCGAAACGCTCCGCTCCCGAGCATTTGCAAACCTTCCGGAAGCTCGACAGATTCTAAGGATTCGCAATAGATAAACGCGGCGTCGCCGATTGAACGCAAACCTTGCGAAAAGCGGACTTGTTTAAATTGGAACGCCAATAAAACGACTCTTCTTCGAGCGTTTCAATCGAATCGGGAAGCCAAACCGACTCGAGCTTGGCGACGCGATGAAACGCTTTTGCGCCGACGACCGTTACCGGAACGCCGTCGACTTCGCTCGGAACGACGACGCAAGGGACGCGATTTTTGAGTTTAACGAGCGTAAGACCGGTTTCGTTCGGCTTCCAGGTAAAGTCGGACGCCGGGTTCGCGGACGCGGGAGGAAGTTGCGAAGTCATTGTAAACGCTCCTGTTAAACTAAAACAAGGCTAATGCGAATGTTTGTAAAATAAAAACGACGACGCGGCGTCAAATCGCTTCGAACGGGCGCTTCTTTTTTCGAGCGTATTTTTCGACGAAGGAACCGACCGGGCCGCAAAAGGTTAAGTCGGGAGCGCATTTGGTGAACGCGCGATCGCCGATTTTTTCGAGCGACGCCGGAAACGTCAGTTTGCGCAACGACGAACACCCGCAAAACGCCGCGTTACCGACTTCCTTAAAACCTTCCGGAAAAACGAGTTCCGCTAACGACGCGCAACCGTGAAAAGAGTCGTCGCCGATCGTTTCCAATTCGAGCGGTAATTCGACGTCGCGCAGCGCCGAGCAGTACCAAAAGGCGAAATGTTCGAGTCGCTTTAAACCGCGCGGAAGTCGAATCTTTTCAAGAGCTTGGCAACCGGAGAACGCGGCGCTAATATGCGTCGTCGAATCGGGCAACTCAATCGACGTTAACGAAGCGCAATTTTCAAACGCGTGTGTCGAAAGGCTCGCGAGGGACGGCGGAAAAACGACGGACGTTAGCGCTTCGCAGTTGCGAAACGCCGCGACGTCGACAACGCGCAAACCGTCGGGCAACGTTAACGTTTTCAATGATTTGCAGTCGGCGAACGCTTCGCGGTCGATCTTTTCAAGGTTGCGACCGAAAGTAACGGCGTTCAACGACGAACATCCTTTGAACGCGCAAGGGCCGAGCGCTTTTAGCGAATCGGGTAAAACAAGCGTTTCCAATGAGATACAGTTGGCAAACGCGCTTTCGCCGAGCCCTTCCCAACCCGCAGGAATCGTCAACGTTTTCAGCGCCGAACAACCGGCGAACGCGCCCTTGCCGAGCGCGTGCATTTCGGCCGGCGTATTCTCGTCGGCGAAACTTTCGCAAAGCGCAAGTTCGCGAGGGAACAAGCGCGGCGAATTCGACGGTAAGTCGAGAGTTTCCAACGATTGGCAGTTGAAAAACGCTTCTTCGGCGATACGCTGTAAAGAGTCGGGAAGCGTCAACGATTTGACCGCCGCCGGTTCGGAAAAGGCGCGGAATTCGACGGCGCCGACGGGCCGACCGGCGATTTCGGAGGGAACGACGATTTCGAGCGCGTCGCGGTTGACGAGTTTTACGATGGAAACGACGCCGTTTGAATCGATTTTCCAAGCGAAATCGGACGCCGGATTTGGCGTTTTGACGTGTCGCGAAGTCATTGCGGTTTCTCCTATTAAGTTAAAAACGAAACGAACGCTAATCTTTGTAAAAAAAAAACGTCGATGCGGCGTCAAATCGCTTCGAAACGGAAACCGTTTTGCGCGGCGAATTTTTCCGCGACGGAACCGCTTTTTCCGCAAAGCGTTAAGTCGGGCGAACAACCGAAAAACGCGTAATCGTCGATTTCGACAAGCGACGGAGGTAAAACGAGCGACGAAAGGGATTTGCAACCGCCGAACGCGTAAAAACCGAGCGTTCGAAGCGTCGTCGGGAGCGAAATTTCCGTTAACGCCGCGCAACCGCTAAACGCTTCGTCGTCGACGGTTAGAACGCCGTAGGAAAGCGCGACGGACGTTAGCGCTTGGCATCCGCTAAAGACGCCGAGTTCGAGCGTTTTA
>JAZQAP010000502.1:0-2763 GCA_045545275.1 Thermoguttaceae bacterium
CCTCCTTGGCGGTTGCAATCCCGCCGACACGTCCGACGAGCCGGTTTACGCCTGCAAGGCGGACACCGTCGCGCCGCACGCCGCGGACGCGTCCGATTTGACGATGGTTTCGCTTGAAGAAGCGACCGAAGACTTGCAAGAAAAAGAACGCGCGCAACAAGAACTCGCGAAATACGTCGCGAAGTACGAAGCGAAGAAGGCCGCCGCTCCGGCGCGCGCGGTCGTCGCTCCGCGTCCCGTCGCCCAACCGGCCGCTCCGGTCGAACCGGCCCTCGCCGCGAAAGAAGATATCGAAGCCGCGAAGGCGCGTATCGAAGAACTCGGCGGAACGTATAAAACGGCGAAAAACGGCGCGATTATCGCTATCGACGTCCAATCCGCCGACACGACCCTCGAAGATATGACGCTCTTCGGGCGTCTGTTCGACTTGGAATCGGTCTTCTTCCTCGGCGCGAACTTCAACGACGAATATCTCGCGCAATTGAGCGAGCTGAAAAAGTTGAAGAGCGTTACCGTTCAAAACAGCGATATTACCGTCGAAACGCTGAAAATGTTCGCGACCTATCCGGAATTGACGGCGCTCGACCTGCGTCGCGACCTGAATTTGGACAACGCGGCGATGGACGCGATTCAAACCTTCCCGAAACTCGAAAAATTGGCCGTCCTGTACAACAAGCTGTCGAACTCCGGGATGCGAAGAATTTCGAAATCGCAAACGCTGAAAGTCGTCGACGCGCGCGGTTGCAACGACGGTAGCGGCGTTAGCGACTCGGCGGTTAAGTATTTGACGCAAATGCCGAACCTGGAAGAACTTTATTTCCGGTTCGAAATTTCCGACTCCGGCGTCGAACATATTAAGAATTCGAAAACGTTGAAATTCATCGAACTTCAAGACTGCGATATGTTGACCGACCAAGCCGTCCCGCACTTCACCGCCTCGACGTTGACCGGGCTCCGGATTTTCCGTTGCAAGAGCTTTAGCGACGCGGGCGTTCAAGGGATCGCCGACATGAAGCTCGAACGTTTGGAACTCCGCGACCTCAACGTCGGGAACGACGGTATTCTCGCCCTCAAAGGCATGGGCGCCGAAACGCTCAAAACCGTCGAACTTTCCGAACTTCCGTCCGTCGACGAAGCCGGTTTGAACGAACTCCTCGCCGCTTGGAAGTCTCCGACGAGCCTCGCGCTCTTCACGATGCCGGCGACCGACGAAACGGCGAAAACGATCGTCGCCGCTATGCCGGAATTGAAAACGTTGACCTTGCGCGCCACCCAAATCACCGACGCGGCGATCGACGAAATCCTCAAGCTCGAAAAACTTGAAACGCTCGACCTGCGCGAAAACAACGGCCTCACCGTCGACGGGATGATGAAGTTGACGCAAGCGAAGAACCTTCGTCGCGTTTACGTCAAGGAAACCGCGCTCAGCAAGCCCGAAGCCGCGGCGAAAATCGACGAGTTCAAGAAGGCGAAGCCGAAGTGCGCGGTCGTTCTTTGATCGTCGCCGTTCGAACGACTCCGACGGTTGCGCCGCTCGGAGTCGACGGTTGAAATCGGGACAAACGTCTTGATTGACGCCGAAACGGTTTTTTGTAACGCAGACGCGTCGCTCCGGCGGCGCGTCGCGTTTTTTAAGCGGGAAGCGAAGCGTTCGAACGGGAGCGCTCGGGACGTTGGCGACGACGCGAGCGAAAGTTTTCAGGATGAAAAAGCGTTAATATAGCGAAAGAGGGCGGTTTGTATGGCGAAGGCGAGAAAGAAGGCGGCGAAAATCACTCCGAATCCGGCGTTCGAGGAGCCGACGGGGCCGGTCGAACTGTCGACGCAAGACGAGCGAACGCTCGGGCAAATTTTCAACATGGCGTCCCGGTTGGCCGCGACGGTCGAGCGCGACGACGAACCGCTTCTTGCGATTCCGACCCGATCGCTCGGGAACGTTTCGTTTAACGAACAAAAACGCATTCTGCAAATGGGCTCGAAAACGACGAGCCGCGAACTCTTCAATCTCTCGCAAGCGAAGAGTTTTATGCAAACGACGCTCGTCGCGGCCGGCGCCAAACGCCTTATCGAAATGGGCAAAACGACGAGTATCCGCGGTCTCTACTACATGCTCAAACACGACGTGCGCTCGACGAAAGAACCGACGTTCCACGACCAAGGCGAGTGCGACCCGATCATCGAAGACTGCGAGGTTTTGCTCGAATCGTTGCGCGAAGAACTGCACCTCTTCGCCGATAAACGGGGCGATATGGTCGGCAACCTGACGATTATCGACTCCGGCGACGAAATCGACTGTTCGCGAATGGGCTCGGGCGGTTACGCGATTCCGTCGATCGTCGAGCCGTCGGTCATTCAGTTTAAGGAGTGCAAGGCGGATTTCGTACTGCACGTCGAAAAAAACACCGTTTGGCAGCGGTTCAACGAAGATAAATTTTGGAAAAAGCACAACTGCATTCTGACGCACGGGAACGGGCAGCCGCCGCGCGGAGTGCGCCGCCTCCTGAACCGGCTTCACAACGAGTTGGGCTTGCCTATCTTTTGCCTCCTCGATAACGACCCTTGGGGGTATTACATTTATTCGGTCGTCAAGCAAGGGTCGATCAACTTGGCCTACGAGTCGGATCGAATGGCGACGCCGGACGCGAAATTCATCGGGCTCCGCAGTCGCGACTTCGAACGGTGCGGTCTCTCCGAGGGCGTGAAGATTTCGTTGAGCGACGTCGACCGCAAGCGCGCCAAACAGATCGCGGAGTATCCTTGGTT
>JAZQAP010000503.1:0-6171 GCA_045545275.1 Thermoguttaceae bacterium
CTTCGAGGTCTCCGTCGGCGAATTGTTTTTTGTCGTTAAATTCGTTGCCGAGGTGGGCGAAAACGAGGACGCCCTCGGCGATTTTTTCTTCGCCGCGACGAACGGCGACGGTCGCCATCCAGCCCTCGTCGTTAATGTAATCGATAATCGCTTCGTATTCGAGGACGTCGCCCGGGACGATTTCCGTATCGAAAAACGTCAGTTTGGGAATTTTGCCGAGGACGACTTTTTTTTCGAAACGGGTCGCTTCGTTGACGGTCAAACCGGCGGTTTGCGCCAAACCTTCGACGATCAGCGAGGCGGGCGCGATCGGGTGGAAGGGGAAGTGGTCGCGCAGATGTCCTTCCGCTCGCGTGATTGTTTTCAGGGCGCAAGCTCTTTTTCCGCTTTCGAAGACGGTAAACCGATCGATCCAGTACCAGTTCATACGTAATGTTCGCTTGTTTATTTTAGTCGCGCAATTCTCGTTTTCAGCGTTAAATAGACGTTTGTCGCGTTAAATATCGAGCGACGTTCGACGCTTTGGCGAGAGGCGGCGAGGTGAGCAAAACGCGCAAAATCGCGGCTCGCGCCGCCGAAGTTGGGGCGCGAACCGGGATTTAAAGGGGCGAACTTGACCGAATTAGGCCAATTTTTGTTCGACGACGCCGCAAAGGTCGGCGACGGTCAAAATTTTCGCGATATTTTGAACCATCGGGTTTTGTTTGAAAGCGTCGAGGTTGGCGTTCGGGAGGCGTTCTTCGAGGATCGCGAGACCGGCCGGGGTGAGTTTGCCGTCGACGACGTATTCCGCGTTGCTGAAGAGGTCTTCCGGAATGAGTTCGCTGCGGTCGATTTTGACGTCGAACGCTTTTTCGAGGTTGAAGACGATTTCGAGCAAGTCGATCGATTCGGCGCCGAGGTCGTCGACCAAGGTCGCTTCCATGGTAACTTCGTCTTCGTCGGCGCCCAAGGAATCGACCAAGATTTCCGCGACCTTTTCAAAAATTTCTTCTTTCGTCGCCATTGAAGGCTTCTCCTTATTATATTAATGGGGGAGCGTCCGATTTTGAGGGAACGCTCGAAACGAGTTAAGTCGGTGGGGCGGCGTTTTTACGTTGTTAACGTCGAAACGCCTAAAAGCGCCGCGTTGAACGAACGTTCGGCGACGCGAGATTTACGCTATTGGAGCGGATTCGGCATGTCGGGCCAAAGAAGCGCGAGTTCTTCTTTGAGGCGACCGACGATTTTCGCGTCGAAACAGGCGCGATGCGGCGAACGGTCGGCCAAATTGTATTTGGCGAGCGTCAGTTGAGCGCGAATACGAACTTGACCTTCGATCGCTCCTTGCGCTTTCACGACCGTTTCGTTTTCCGAGTCGGAAACGATTTTCGACGTAACGACGAGCGTTTGGCCCGGTTGTAAAAACTGGCCGAATTTAACGCTTTTCGTCTCTTTGAGGACGACGACGCTATGCGCGAAGTTTTCGCCGACGCGAACGAGCCAAGCGGACGCTTGCGTCATCGCTTCGATCATTAAAACGCCGGGCATTACCGGGAATTTCGGGAAGTGATCGCGCAAATACTCTTCGGCCATCGACAGCGATTTGGTCGCGACGATCGATTCGCCCGGTTTGAGTTCGTCAATTTTGTCGATTAATGAAAAATACATCGCAACATTTCCTACAAAGCGACGCGGCGAAGGGGCGCGTCGGTCGGCTGAACGCGAATAAAAACGGTTTGGGGAAAATAGGTAAACCGCGCCGACGGCGTCCGCGCGAGGGTTTTTGCACTTGTCGGCAAACGTCGAGAGGAAAATTCAATTTCTTCGACGATAAAGACGAAATTTTCGCCTTTCGAGGGCGATTCGCGCCTCGACGCGTCGGTCGGGTCGCGGAGGGGCGACCGGCGCCGACGTTTTTTCATCGTCGATTATATTCGATTTTCCGAACGACGCAAGCGCCGGGCCCGATTATCTTTTCGCGTATCGAAAATTTTTAGGTCTTTTTACCGTTCTTTTTCGTTTTAATCCGAATAAACCGTCGAAACGGAAAAGAAAGGGGAAAACGCGCCGGATTCCGACGGAATTTTTTGAAAAGATTGAAAGTTTAAGGCGTTTGGCGCGTTTGAGAATGGAGCGTGGAAACGGCTGTTTGCGTAAAAATTAACGAATTGTTCGGATAATCGGAAGAGAACGAGAGGAATTTCCGAGAATTTGAGCGAAAATCGGGGATTTCGCTTTTATTTTGTCCCGCGTCCGGTATAATTAAGCGTGGTCGGCTTAGTCGCGGAGTCGACCTCGGCAGAGCGCGGCGGAAACGGCAATGGGAGAAACTGACGATGATTTGCGTTACGATCGGTTGCGGAAGTCATAAACGAATGATCGAGGAACATCGAAAACTGGCGGCGGACGGCGTTCGCTTCGTCGAGTTGCGTCTCGATTATTTGCGCAAGAAGCCGGAGTTGCATCGTTTGTTGCCGGAGCGTCCGACCGCCGTGTTGGCGACCGTTCGACGCAAAGAGGACGGCGGGCAGTGGCGCGAGAGCGAAGAAGCGCGTTTGGGCTTGTTGCGCGAACTGATCGTTTCCGGCGTCGATTACGTCGATTTGGAAGTCGACGTCGCGCCGAAAATTCCGCGTTTCGGGAAGACGAAGCGCGTCGTCAGCTATCATAATATGGAGGAAACGCCGGAAGACCTCGACGGCTTGCGTCAAAAGATGCTCGACGAGTGCGACCCGGACGTTATCAAGATCGCGGTAACGCCGAAACGTATCGGCGACGTCTTCCGTTTGGTCGACTTCCTGCGCCGCGCGAACGCTCCGGAGCGAATCCAAGCCGGGGAACCGAAGACGCTTGGGATTTCGATGACGGAATACGGTTGGTTCACTCGCGTTCTCGGGAAGCGGTTCGGTTGCCCTTACACTTACGCCGGTTTTTCCGAAAAACGAATTCTCGCGCCCGGTTTGCTCCCGTATAAAACGTTGCGCGACCTTTACCGATACGACGAAATCGACGCCGAAACGAAAATCTTCGGAGTGATCGCCGATCCGGTGCAACACTCGCTGAGTCCGGCGATTCACAACCGTTCGTTTGTCGAAATGGGGTTGAACTGCGCTTACGTTCCGTTCCGCGTCGCGCCGGAGGACTTGGACGAATTCATCGACCGCGCTCCGGAGATCGGCGTTTGCGGCTTGAGCGTTACGATTCCGCATAAAGTCGCGGTAATCGAGAAGTTGAGCGGCGGCGTCGACTCGGCGGTTGACGCGACCGGCGCCTGCAACACCGTCGTTTGGGACTCGCGCGGACGTTTGAACGGGTACAACACCGACTATTTAGCGGCGCTCTTGAGTATCGAAACGGCGATGGGGCGCAAGGTCGGCGCGCCGAGTCCGTTGCAAGGGGCGAGCGCGATGGTTCTCGGAGCGGGCGGCGCGGCGCAGGCGGTCGCTCGCGGTTTGAAAGATCGAGGCGCTCGGGTGATTATCGCGGCCCGTTCGGAAGAGAAGGGGCGCGAGGCGGCGAAACGGCTCGGTTGCGAATTTTGCGCTTGGCAAGATCGCGGCGCTTACGTCGTTCAAGTTTTGGCGAACTGCACGTCGGTCGGTATGTTCCCGAACGTCGACGAATCGCCGATGGAACAACAAATGTTGCGCGCCGGAACGGTCGTTTTCGACGCGGTGTACAACCCGGAAACGACGTATCTCCTGCGGATGGCGCGCCAACGCGGGTGCAAAACGGTTTCCGGCGTCGAGATGTTCGTCGGGCAAGCCTGCCTGCAGTACAAGCTTTTCACCGGGCAAAAAGCGTCCGGCTCGTTTATGCGCAAGGTGGTGCGCGACGCGATGAGCGCGGTGCGGGCGAAACGTTGAAGAAACGAAGTAAACGGCTTTAAATCGTTGATAACGAACGCTTTAAAAAACGACGGCGCGCCGGTTGCGGCGTTGGTCGCGCTCGGGTCGAACTTGCCTTCCGAGTGGGGCGCGCCGGACGAGACGCTTCTTCGCGCCGTCGAGCGACTCGACGCGATTTCGGAACGCTTGACGGTTCGAGCGGCTAGCTCGATTTGGCGAACTTTTCCGGTCGGCGGCCCGGCGAGTCCGTCGGGACAGTCGGTTTTCGCGAACGCCGTCGCGGCGGTCGAGACGACGCTCGGGCCGTTCGAACTCTTGGAAACGTTGCAAGAAATCGAGCGGGAGGCGCGGCGCGTCCGCAAGGTTTTTTGGGGGCCGCGAACGCTCGATCTCGACTTGATTCTTTTCGGCGACTCGGTTCTAAACTCGCCGACGTTGACTTTGCCGCATCCGCGAGCCGTTTGGCGCGACTTTGTATTGGGCCCGGCTTGCGAAATCGTTCCGAATTGGCGACTTCCGACGACCGGTTTGACGTTGCGCGAACATCGGCGTCTGCTCGGCGAGAACTTTGCGAATTTCGAGTCGACGGCGTTTTGGACGCAAGCCGTCGCGAACGGCGCGACGTTAACTCGTTAAACGAAAACGCTTAAAACGTCGGGGTTTTCGACGGTTTGCGCGACGCGGCGGCGACGAAACGGGAGGTCGGATTAAGTCGTTAAAAAAACATCGTTTAACGGAGCGTTCCGAACGGGCGCGCCTCCGGACTGGAAAAGCGAACGAGAAAGCGTTCGAGCGTCAAACGCGGGTCGCTCCGGCTTCCGCCTTTGAGGTCGACGTCCGCTTCGAGGAGCGCTTGCGCCAACCGTTCGCCGCGCCGTCGTCCTAATTTCTTGAGCTGTTCGGCGTATTTCGCGCGGAAAAAGGGTTTAACGCCGACTTTATCGAGAATCGTCGTCATATTCGGAACCGCGCCCGCCGCTTCCGTTTCAACGAAAAGCTCGGCCGCCGCCGCCAATTTTCGGAGCGACGCCGCCGCTTGAGCGAGAATCGCGATCGGCGCTTCGCCCGCGGTTAGCAGTTTGTCGAGTTGCCGAAGCGCTTCCGCCGTTTGACCGCCGAGCGCCGCGTCGATCATATCCCAAACCTTCTTTTGTCGCCAAGCGCCGACCTGCGTTTGAACGAGTTCGACCGTCAGTTCGCCGGGCGGATTGGCGAGAAGCGCGAGCCGTTTCGCCTCTTGGTCGAGCGCGCCGAGGTCGTCGCCGACGAGTTCGACGAGCGTTTCGGCGGCGTCTTTGGAAATTTTCGCGCCGCAACTCTTGGGCGTCCAACGGGTTAGCCAACCGGGAATCTGTTTTTGCGGGATCGCTTTGCAGTCGACGACGAGCCCCTTGGCGACCGCTTTCTTGTAAAGGCGCAGGTTGCTCGGGAAGGAGTTCGGTTGCAACAGGAGAACGCCCGACGCCGCCGGTTCGTCGAAGTAAGTTTCGAGTTTATCGCGGTTTTGCGAAATAAACGAGTCCGCCGATTCGATTTGAACGAGCCGTTTTCCGGAGCCGAACATCGCCAGCGTCGACGTTTCGCGAATCGCGTCGACGAAACCGACCGTCGCGCCGTCGTACCGCGTCAGCGAAAAGTCGGCTTCGTCGTCCGGCAACACGAGCGAGCGAATCGTCCGAAAGACCTCCGTTCGCAAAAACGCTTCGTCGCCGAAAACGACGCAAACGGACGCGATCGGATACTTCTCGGGACTTTGAAGAAAATCGAGCGCCGCGACGGCTCCGGTCGCCATAACTCCCGTCCTTTCGTCGGTTGCGAAGACGCGGGCGAGGTCGAATCGTTCGCGTTCTTCCCGAAAATTAAAGAAAAAAAGCGAAAAAGGAAAAAAAGAAGAAAGAGGTCGAAACCGCCGCTCGACGAAAGCGAAAAACGCGTTTTCAAGCGAGCGACGGTTCGGCGGGAAACGCCTTACTTGTTGGCGCGACCCAAGAATTCGCCGGTGCGGGTGTCGATCTTGATGATTTCGCCCTGTTCGAGGTATTCCGGAACTTGAACGACGAGGCCGGTTTCGACCGTCGCCGGTTTGCTGCGCGACGTCGCCGAGTTGCCGCGGGCCGCCGGGTCGCATTGCGTAACGAGCATTTCGACCGTCGTCGGGAGGTTGACCGCGACGCAGCGTTCTTCGTAAATCAGCGCGAAAATCCCTTCGAGACCTTCTTTAATGTAGTTCATCTCGTCGGCGATATCTTCCTTCGCGATGTTGTAAGTCTCGTAATTTTCGGCGTCGAGGAAGTAAACGTCGGACGCGTCGGCGTAGCTGAACGTAACGGCGCGGCGGCGG
>JAZQAP010000504.1:0-3394 GCA_045545275.1 Thermoguttaceae bacterium
CGTTCGAGAACGTCGTTCGTCGGATTCGTTAAACGAGCGTAAATGTTGCCGCTTTCTTTCAGCGCGAAAAGATCGGCGGCGTGTCGCGCGTCGCGGAAGTTATACGCGGTCGTTCGATAAACCGGAACGGCGCGAGCTAACGTCGTCGGATCGGGCGTCTGTCCGGCGTGCAACGCTAGCGTTTCGGGACGAAATTGTCGATTTTGTCGATTTTGAGGCGTTGGCATTGCCGACTTCTCCTTTTAAGTAATAGGCGACGCTTTAATCTCTATTAGATTGGTTGTGATTGATTCTAATTCGGTTTTTCGTCTCGTCAAGAGTTTTTTTCTTAAAAAAAGGCGGAAAGTCGCCTAATATAGTAAGGATAATGCAAGAGAATTTTCGGGTTGAGGGAATTGGATAAATAAAAGGAAAGACGCGAAGAGGGCAAGAGAAGCAAAAAGAGTCGGTCGCGGGGGATTTAAGAGGAAGAAAAAGGGGGCGTTCCGGCAAAATCGAGCGGACACGCCCCCCTTCGATAAAACGAAAAGATCGAAACGATAAGACCTAAAAGATAAGGGCGAAAAGGGTTTGCGGGAACGACGCTTTATTTGCGCCCGGTCGCCAACTTGCTAATTTGCTTAAATTGCGGCGTCCCGGCGACTTGGGTTAACTCGAAAAGGAGCGATTCGGCGGTCGTCGGGATAACGCCGGCTCGAACGGCGCGCTCGAAGGCGATTTGAGCGTCGAACGGATTGCGCGACGCGACGCAGTCGGCGACCCAATAAACGTTCTTGCCGAGTTCGAGCAAGTCGAGGGCGGTTTGAAGGACGCAAATATGCGCTTCAATTCCGGCGAGAATAACGTTCGGGCGCGGGTCGGCGGCGAACGCGGCGCGGATTTCGTCGGTCGCCAAACAGCTAAACGTCGTTTTGTCGAAAACGGTCGCGTTTTTCATTCCGTCGGCGATTTTCGGGAGCGTTTCGCCGAGTCCCTTCGGATATTGTCGCGTCGAAACGACCGGGACGTCGAAAACGGCGAGACCGTCGAGGAGGAAACGATTACGTTCGAGAAGGCGTTCCGGTTCGGAGATTGCCGGGACGATTTTCTCTTGAAGGTCGATTATCAGCGCGGTCGCGTTTTCGGAGGTAATTTTCATCGTTTTTAGGGGAAATTAGGCGCGTTAAGGATTGGACGACGCGATAATATGAAAACGTCGCCGGTTTGAATAAAAAACGGTTGACGAAATCAAACGATTATCGTTGACGATTTATTTAAGGATTCCGGAATCGATTTTCGAAGCGCGTTCGGTAAACGAAAGTTCGCTCGGCTTACTCGCCTCGCCGCGTTTATAGGCGAGGAATTGAATCCAACGTTCGGCGTCGAGCCCGTATTTTTCGTCGGCAATTTCGCCGAGCGTTCGCATCGACGCGTCTTGAAGGGCGCCGTCGTCGAGTTTTTCGCCGGTCAAACCGAGTTCAAGCGTTTCGAAAACCAACGGAGAATCGGATTCTTGAAAATAAGCGAAATTGCGCAAAATCGCGACGCGAATGTCTTTCCGACGCTTATTTTCCTCTTCAGAACCGGCGGTGATCGAAAACGGCAAGCGTTTGTATTTATCGGCGAGAAGTTCGGCGGCCAAACGACGACTTTCGGGAGCGCCGCCTTTAACGTCGAGCGCGTAAACGCCGAGGCCGTCGGCGGCGGAGAGGGCGATATTTAGTTCGTTATCTTCAAGCGCGACGCGAAAAATGTTTTCCGCGACAGGGTTCGAATAATTGCGTGAAATTTTGGCGATCGCTTCGATAGAAGAACGCCGAATATTCGGGCTCGTCGATTTCTCGAACTCCTCCGAAAGTTGCAAAAGAAGGACGTCTTTCTCTTCGGCGGGAGCTTTCGCGCCTTTTTCGCCCTTTTCTTCGATGAGTTTGATTCGCTCCCAAGGGCGCAAAACGCCGGGAATTTGGTCGCTGCGCCGCGCCGCGCCGGGAAAATGAAGCAAAAATTTATTATCGGTCGAATAAAAAGGCGTCGCGCAACCGCCGACAAGCCCGAAAACGGAGCCGCCGAGCAATGCGGTCGCGACCAAAAACTTCGAACGTTGCGTTTTGCCGAAAAGCGCGTCGAGGAACTGCATAAAACGTTAAACCGGGATATTTGCGCAAAGGTTGCCGCCGAAAGCGCGCCGTCGAATCGGCTCCAAACGCTTTCGATTATGCGCATCGTAACGATTTTTTCGGTCGAGCGCAAGAGGTGTTTTAAGTATCGACGGTATTTTAACGGTAAAATTTGACGGTCGCGCAAAAAAAAATGGGGGCTTCGCCGACTCGTTGGAATTGGCGAAGAAACAAAGGAACAAGAGAAAACGTCAAGCGGTCGAAACGTTGAGTCGTTAAAACCGTTTTAACTGTTTTGGCCGTTTTGATTGTTTCGACCGTTGGCTTGACGGTCGGTTAAACCGACGCGACCGATTTATTCCGCGTCGTCTTCGCAAACGACGCGGATTTGGTTCCATTTTTCGACGCGCTCCCTCCCGACGTATTAGCCCCAATCCCGCGATAAAGGCCGTTCGCGTCGATCCAAGAGATCAAAATATCGACGAAATATCCTAAGCGTCGGCGTCGAACGAGCGACGTTAAGACGGAGAAACTTTGACTATTGGGACGGACGAATAAATATTAAACAAGGGGAACTTTAGCGATTTTAAAGGATTGCGCGTAGATCGCCCGCCTTCTTTTCTCTTGCTCGCGTTCCTTTTTGTCGCGTTCTTCTTTGTCGCGCTCCTCTTTAACGCGTTCGATTTCCTCCTTCGACGGCGGGAGAAACTCGAGCCCGGCGATTCGCGCGGAACCGTCCGCCGCCGTTTCGGTCGTAACGCGGGCCCGAACGGCGCGCGCCGCGCTGTTAAGCGCTTGGGCTTCTTTCAACTCTTCCTCGAACTCCTTCGGAACGGTCGGGAACTCGTCGACGCCCGGGAATTGGATCGCCGTCCTCGTCCGTCGCGACGTTCGCCGCCCGACGAGGAGGACTTCGTCGGAAGCGAGGGACGCCGGGCGCTCCGACGTTCTCCGCGTCGCCCAAGCGACGTCGGTTTTCGGGTCGCGGCGCAAAACGACGTAAACCGGGCCCAAGGCGTAACTTTCGTCGACGACCGGCGTCGCGTCGCCGTCGCCGAGAAGGACGTCGTTAATTTTGCGCCGTTCCGGGCGGACTTGGTCGGCGAAGGGATAGTCGATCGAAAGGTAAGCGTCGCGGAAGTCGCGGTCGCGCCCGAACGGTTCGAACGCGTCGCGGTCGTAAGCGCGACCGACCGACGCTTCGACGACGAACGACTCGACCGGAACGAACGGACGGCTCGCCGCGAAGGGGATAAAAACGAGAATCGCGAACTGCGCGACGACGACGGCGGCGAGAG
>JAZQAP010000505.1:0-2922 GCA_045545275.1 Thermoguttaceae bacterium
CCCCAAAAAAAAAACGACGAACGTTTCGCCGTTCGCCGTTTTCGCGCGCAAAATCAATTGATATCGACGCTAAAACTTTAATCGAAATTTCAACGTCCTTCTATATTTCGCGCTTTTTTTCAATCTTGCGGCAACCCTCGTTTTTGCGTCAATAAACAAAAACGCGTCCGCAACGCCCGACCGGATACGCCGGCTTCATTTTAGTAACGTAAATCTCCTTAAACCAAACTTTGCAGCCGTGGTCTTGAAGGAAAATACGTCCGAGCGTCGTCGTCCCAAACTCCTTGACGTCTTTAAACTTGCTCTTGGCGACCAATTCGTTCCACTCCGGAGAGCCGACGTTGATCGCGACGATCAGTTCGTCGTTCAAATAGTGTTCGATACGATTCCCCAACACGACGATTTTACCGCGGTTGAATTCGCCCATTTTAATCTTCGACGCGCCTTCGCGGGGAACGACGACGTCGTACAGCGACGCGGTTTGGTAACGCGGCGGGTTTTTCGCGTCGTTAATATCGTCGTAAATCTGATATTCGCATCCGAGACCGTACCCTTTAGTGTTCCAGGAACGATATTTGACGCCGCTATTGCCTTTTTCGCTAATTTTAAATTCGAATTCTAAGATGAAATTTTCGAATTTTCCGTCGAAATAGAGGTCGCCGCCGTTCTTTTCGCGATGAATCGTTCCGTCGACGACTTTCCAACCTTCGCCCGGCGCGCCCCCTTCGACGTTCGTCCAACCGCTCAAATCGACGCCGTTGAACAAAGGCGTTTTGAGCCCGTCCGCGACGTAAAACGCGGAGCAACCGTTTCCGAGCGGCGCCGCGGCGATCGCCGGCTCGTTCGGCGGCGCCAAGAAGGCCGCTCCCGCAACGTTAGACGTCGCGGCGACTTGCGACGCGACGGCGTTGGTTTGCCCGGCCCAAGGCGCGACGCAAACGCTCGTCCGTTGACAATGCGCCGCGCGCCAAGCTCGACAAAAACGACCGCCAAAAATTTTCGCTTCCGCGACCGGCGTCGCGCACATCGCCGCGACTACCGTCCCTAACGCGACGCGCAACGCGGCGCCGCGATCAACCTTAATTCGAAACATTAAACGCCTTTCAACTCAATTTTCAACGCAGTCGACGCGTTTTTGATTCCGGCGTTGCCGCGCAAAAACCAAAAGTCGCGACGTTTTGGCAAAAACGTTGCTTTGTTTATTAACGACGACGAAAATAAACGATCGCCGCGATTTTACCCCGCTAAACTTGTTCAAAGAAATTTAGTCCGTTATATCCTCGTCCGCCTTCCAACCGGCGCGAACGTTACAACTATTCTAAAACTCCCATTCTTTTTTTCCAGTATTATTTTCCAATTCCTCCCAAACTCTCCAAAAGTTTTTTCTAAAATTATCGATTTTTCCTATTTTATCGATTACAACAACTATGTTATAAAAAAACGCGCCAAACGCTCTTCCCATGAAACGGAAAAAATGTTATACTTCCCCCGGTTTATAGCCGTAATCAAACGCGCCTCGCGATTTTTGGTCGTCGCAACGCGTCGCGTCGCCCGCGACCTTGCGTTTTCCGTTAAAAGGGCGTTTCACGTCGCTATTTCCCTTGTTGCGCCGCTTCGCCGCGTCGCGCTTTCAATTCCTCACCTTTATTTGGTTTGCGCGACGTTTTTACAACGTCGTTTCACAAACCGCCGTCGGGAGCGTCAATGTTTTCGCCGCGCCGTCCTTACCGTTCGCTTTGCGCCCGTTTCGCCGATTCTACTAATCGATACGTTCGTTATTATCGCGTCGGTTTATTCGTCGCCGCGTGCGCCGTTCCCGGTTCGCCCCTTCTTTGCGACGTCGAAACGAATTTTTTCCCCGTCGACGCGCGAACGTTCGCCCAAGAGCCTTCCGACTTGAACCTTCGTTCGGACGCCGCCCCACTTGCGTCTCGTTCGTATTACGACGGCGCCGAAACGATCGGTCGCGTCGGGCACGAAGCGATTTTGCGTCGCGATATTCTTCATCAACTCAAAAAATTCGCGCACATGCAGTATCTCGAGGAAATCGAAAAAATTCCCGAGGACGTCCGCGAAGGCCATCGAGCCGCGTACAAAAAAGGCCTCCTCGACCAATTTTTGAATAGCGAGGAAATTTTCACGCAAATCCTCGACAATCATATTCGCAAACTTTTATTTTACAACGATTACGTCGTCAGCCGTCCTAAAGATCAAATCGCGGAGCAAACGAAGCAGCTCGAAGCGGAATTCGAGTCGAAAATGGTTCCGGAGTTAAAAGAAACGTTCGGTTGCAAAACGCAAAAAGAGTTGGAAGACTATTTCGAACGCGAAATCGGAACGGATTACGCGCAAGAAAAACGCATCTTCATGCAGCAAACGCTCGGCGAACTTTGGATGAATTACAATCTCGGGGAAGAAGATTTCGACCCGACGGTCGTCGATTTGCGCCGATATTACGACGCGAACCAAGAAATTTATCGAGTCGAAGCTCGCGTTCGTTGGCAGGCGATGACGGTTTATTTCGGGCGCCAACGCTCGAAAGACGAAGCGCGACGCAAACTTGCGCACATGGGCAACGCCGTTCAAGCGGAACCCGACCCGCGCCGTCAAGAAACGCTCTTCGCCGAAGTTTGCCGCGTCGACTCGGAAGACGTTTTCGCGTCGAAAGGCGGGTATCGCGACTGGACCGAACGCGGAACGCTCCGCTCCGAAGTTGTCGAAAACGCGATATTTAGCGAAGATTTGCCGGCCGGCGCGCTTAGTCGGATTTTAGAAGACGACAACAGTTTAACGATCGCCCGGATTATCGAACGCGTTCCGGAACGAATTAAAAGTTTTCCGGAAGTGCAAGAAGAGGTGCGCGAAAAACTGATCGCCGACCGTCCCGAAGCGATGCGCAAGACCTACGAAGAACGATTAAGC
>JAZQAP010000506.1:0-14170 GCA_045545275.1 Thermoguttaceae bacterium
GTCGCAAGAGCATCTGATCGCAAGTCGCAGTTAATCGTTCCGCCGTCGCGAGGCGGCGGGCGATTCGCTCGACCGTTAGAACACAACCTTGAAATCGAGTTCGACCGCGACGGTCGCGCTCGACGAAGAGTTCGAGAGATAAAATGAAGGCTAAAGAAATTCGAGAAATGAGCGACGAACAACGCGCGAGTCTGCTCAAGGAAACGACCGAAAAGTTGTTCAAACTTCGCGTTCAAGCCCGAATGGAACGCTTGGATTCGCCGAGCGAAGTCGGCAAAGCGAAGAAAATCATCGCTCAAATCAAAACGATTCAACACGAAATTAACGGTTAAGAAAGTCCGTCGACGGCGCCGCAAACGCGCCAAGGTCTTTCATAGCGAGGATACATATGCCTAAGATGAAGTTGGTCGGCGTCGTTAAGACCGACAAAATGAAGAAAACCCGACGCGTTGAAATTCCGCGTATTAAGAAGTATCCGAAATACGGCAAATACGTCCGCACGCGCACCGTCTGCTACATGCACGACGAAAACGACGAAACGTCCGTCGGCGACGTCGTCGAGATCGAAGAAAGCCGTCCGACGTCTAAGCTGAAGCGCTGGACGCTCGTGAGCATCGTCAAGAAAGCGGAGAAAATCGACGGCTGAGAACGACGTTTAACGCGTTGTTCGCCGTCCCGCCGCGAGACGCGAATCGCTCCGCGGCGAGTTAGGGAATTGAAGAAAACATCAAATTAGTGGAAGCGAGTAACAACCATGATTCAGATGCAGACTCGTTTGGACTCCGCTGACAACACGGGCGCTAAAGAATTGCAGTGCATTAAAGTGTTGGGCGGCACCCACCGTCGCACCGCCGGCCTCGGCGACATCATCATTTGTTCCGTGAAGTCGGTTATCCCCGGCAGCCAAATCAAAAAAGGTCAAGTCGTGAAGGCCGTTATCGTTCGCACGAAACAACCGACCCGCCGCGAAGACGGAAGCTATATCCGTTTCGACGCGAACGCCGCCGTTTTGGTCGACAACGACAAAAACCCGCGCGGGACTCGTATTTTTGGCGCCGTCGGTCGCGAACTCCGCGATCTCGGCTTTATGAAGATTGTCAGTCTTGCGAGCGAGGTGGTCTGATATGCGTATCAAAACTAACGACACGGTCGTCGTTCTTTCCGGTAAGAATCGCGGCCAACAAGGCAAAGTCCTCTCCGTTAATCGCGAAGAAGGCAAAGTTACCGTCGAAGGCGTCAACGAAGTGAAACGCCACGTTCGCCGCTCGCAAAAGAACATGCAAGGCGGTCGCCTTTCGAAACTGATGCCGGTTCCGGTCGGCAAGGTGATGTTTGTTTGCCCGAAGTGCAACAAACCGACCCGCGTCGGCTACAAATTCGACGAAGCCGGTAAAAAATTCCGCGCCTGCAAAAAGTGCGGCGCCTTCGTCGAAGAAACCGTCGCCTCGAAACGCTAGTAGAACAGGTACAGGAATATGACGCCTAGACTTTTAGAAAAATACAACACGCAAATTGCCTCGAGCTTGGAAAAGAAGCTCGGCAAAACGAACGTCCACTCCATTCCGAAACTCGAAAAAATCGTCGTGAATATGGGCGTTGGGAGCGCGATTCAAGATAAAAAATACTTGGAAGAAGCGCTCGACGTTTTGACCCAAATCACCGGCCAAAAACCGGTCGTTACGTCGGCTCGTCGTTCGATCGCCGGTTTCCGCCTGCGCGAAGGGATGAACATCGGTTGCAAGGTTACCTTGCGCGGCGCTCGCATGTACGAATTCATGGATCGCCTTATCTCGATCGTCCTCCCGCGCGTTCGCGACTTCCGCGGCTTGAACCCGAACAGCTTCGACAAACGCGGCAACTACAACCTCGGCCTTAGCGAACAACTCGTGTTCCCGGAACTCAACCCGGATAAATACACGAAGAGCCAAGGGATGAATATCACGTTCGTTACGAACGTCGATAGCGACGACGAAGCGCGCGAACTCCTTCGCGAATTCGGCATGCCGTTCAAAACTGGTAAAGAATGATACGCTTGGTAAAGGTGATTAAGTAACATGGCGAGTAAAGCAAAAATCAATAAAGCGAATCGCGAGCCGAAATTCAGCACTCGACGCGAAAATCGTTGCAAGATTTGCGGTCGTCCGCGCGCCGTCTATCGCAAATTTGGCGTCTGCCGCATTTGTTTCCGCGAATTGGCGAACCAAGGGCTCATCCCCGGCGTTCAAAAAGCGAGCTGGTAGTTTAAGGAGAACAGTACAATGATGACAGATCCCATTGCCGATATGCTGACCCGTATCCGCAACGCTATTAAAGTCGAACACGAAACGCTCGACGTGCCGTTCTCGAAACTTAAGCTCGGCGTCGTCGACGTTCTGAAGCGCGAAGGATACATTTGGGAATACCAAATCGTCGAAAGCGCTCCGACGAACTTCATTCGCATTCAACTGAAATACGGTCCGAGCGGGGAACGCGTTATCCAATCGATCCGTAAAATCAGCAAGCCGGGTCGCCGTTGCTACTGCGGTCCGAAAGATCTGAAACCGGTTCTTAACGGTCTCGGTATCAGCATTCTTAGCACGAACAAAGGCGTCGTTAGCGACCGCGAAGCGCGCGCGCAAAACGTCGGCGGCGAAGTTCTCTGCGAAATTTGGTGATTTTTCGCCAAAAAATGAAAAAAAATCCGTTTCCGCGCCCAAATTGCGGGCGCGGCGGATTGACGAATCGTCAAAATAAGGTATGCTTATTTCTTAAGCGTCGTTGGACGCTTGAGCGTCGCGCGTTTCCTTGACGCGCCCGATTTCCCCGAACAAAGACGCGAGTCCCATAACGATATTAAAATTGTTGGACGAAAATGAATTTGAGGGGCGAGGGGCGGTAAGCGCGTCGAAATATCGTCGTCTGGAATAAAGATTGCGATCAAAAGCTAACACATTTCAGCAGTAAGGTTAAACGAACATGTCGAGAATTGGTAAGAAACCGGTCGTCGTTCCGAACGGCGTCTCCGTCGAAATCAAAAACGACCGCGAATTGACGGTCAAAGGCCCGAAAGGCGAACTGAGCCAAACTTTCCGTCCGGAAGTCGGCCTTCGTTACGACGAAGAAGCGAAAGAATTGATCGTCGACCGTTTGTTCGAAACGCGCGTCGCGAACGCTATGCACGGGTTGACCCGCGCTCTCGTTCAAAATATGGTTACCGGCGTTTCCCAAGGTTACGAAAAGAAACTCGAAATCTTCGGAACCGGCTACTTGGCCGCTATCGCCGGCAACGTTTTGCAAGTCCGCGTCGGTTTTGCGAACGAGATCCACAAGCCGATCCCGGCGGGTCTCGAAGTTAAGTGCCCCGATCAACAACACGTTCACATCAGCGGTTGCGACAAACAACTCGTCGGTCAATTCGCCGCGGAAATTCGCGCGATCAAAAAGGCCGAACCGTACTTGGGCAAAGGGATCAAGTACGAAGGCGAAGTCATTCGTCGCAAGGAAAGCAAGGCGGCGGGCAAGAAGTAATAACGCTCTCCGCTCTCGTGGCGGTCGCGCCGTTCGCAAGACGAGGGGTTTCGGTCGCTCGAGCGATTTTCTTCGCTCGGCGACGCTCGTTGCGAAACCGGCGATCGCTTTCAACGCAATTTAAAAATTTTAATCAAATCGTGTGGTATTAACGTGAGAAAACAACTGCGTTTGAACAAACAACGCGTTACTCGCAAATTCCGAGTTTCCAACGCCGTTAAAAAGAACAGTACTCGTCCGCGTCTGTGCGTCTTCCGCAGCGCGCGTCATATTAGCTGCCAAGTCGTCGACGACCTCGCCGGCAAAACTTTGGCCAGCGCGAGCACTTACGAAAAGGATTTCCGCGAATCGAACCCGAACGGCGGCAACGTCGCCGCGGCCGAAATTGTCGGTAAAATGATCGGCGAACGCGCTCTCGCCGCCGGCGTTACCGCCGTCGCTTTCGACCGTAAAGGTTACAAATATCACGGTCGCGTCAAGGCTTTGGCCGACGCCGCCCGCGACGCCGGTCTCGATATCGGCGGCAAAGGCGACGAGTGATTCGTTGCGATTCGCGCTAGCGATTTTATAGAATACGATAGAATAAATCCTTAAAAGAATAAGAATAAGCCATGTCCGATAATAATCATGAAGGCGGGTTGGTCGACAAGGTCGTCAAAATCCGCAGATGTTCGGCGACCGTGAAGGGCGGACGTCGGTTCTCTTTCACCGCTTTGGTCGTCGTCGGCGACGGTAAAGGCAAAGTCGCGTGGGGTTACGGCAAAGCGAACGAAGTTCCGCCGGCCGTCAACAAAGCCGTTCAAGACGGCACGCGCAAACTCGCTCCGATTTGCATGCAAGGCTCGACGATTCCGCACGCCGTCGAAGGTCGTTTCGGCGCTTCTCGCGTCCTCCTTCTTCCGGCCCGTCCCGGTACCGGGGTTATCGCCGGCGCCGCCGTTCGCGCCGTCTGCGAAGCTTGCGGTATTCACGACATTTTGACGAAATCGTACGGAAGCGCCAACTCCGCGAACCTTGTTAAGGCGACGCTCGACGCTCTCACCAAGTTGCGAACCAAGTCTCAAATCGAGAATTTGCGAGGAGTCGAACTCTAATGAATATTAATACGATTAACGAAGGCATTCGTAAGAATGTTAAAAAAGATCGCGTCGGTCGCGGCCCGGGTTCCGGGAACGGCAAGACCGCCGGTCGCGGTAGCAACGGTCAAGGCGCTCGCGCGGGCTTCTCGCTTTCGCCGGTTTTCGAAGGCGGTCAACTTCCGTTGGTTCGTCGTATTCCGAAACGCGGCTTTAACAATAAAGTTTTCGCCGACGTCGTCGAGAGCGTCGCTTTGAAGGCGGTCGTGCGCAAATTCGACGGTTCGGTCGAAATTACGCCGGAAGTTCTTGAAGAACGCGGTCTCATCAAGAGCGCGAAATCGATCGTCAAATTGATCGGTTCCGACGAAATGCCGAAAGCGTTCAACTTCAAAGTTCATCGCGTTTCCGAAGGCGCGAAAGCGGCGGTTGAAAAAGCCGGCGGCAAAATCGAAATTCTGCCCGGCAAAAAACCGGTTGTTAAGAACAAGATGAAGGCGAAGAAGGCGAACTGACCTTTTTCGTAAAGGCTCGTCGTCGCCGCTCCGTCGGCGAGCGCGCGACGGTCGTCGGAAAATCGTTCGGTTTGGATTTCTTCGAACCGAACGATTTTTTTTGTCGCCGAACGGTTGAGCGCGAACGGCGTTCGTTTTCGGTCGGTTCTTCAAGAAAATTTCGAATTTTTTAAGAAATTTTTTGCCGAAATCGGCGATTCGGTCGCTTTTCGCGTCGGCCCGTCTTGTTGAAAACGAAAATTTTTTTAAAATAAAGAAGTCGTCCGAAATTGATGATCCGCGACGCGCTCGGCGTCAAACGGCGAAACGCGTTAGCGCGTTTTGCGACGAGCGGTCGTCTGATTATCCCGACTTTGTCGGACGTAAGGAAAATAACGAATAACGCGACGCGACTAAAAGGACTGCGATCGCGCGGGCGAACGTTTGGCGTCCGTTTGCGTAGCGCTTTTGGAACGGTCGCGTTAGTTAGAACTTCGAGGATTCGCATGATAAACAAACTTCGAATCATCTTCTCGATCACCGAATTGAGAAAAAAAATATTGTTGACGATCGGCCTTATCGCGGTCTATCGTATCGGTTGGAATATTTTCTTGCCGATGGTCGACAGCGAAGGAATGCTCGCCGCGATGTCGTCTTCCGCGATGGAAGGTTTGGGGAGCATGTTGAGTCAAGTCGCGATCTTTAGCGGCACCCAGCTCGACCAAATGACGATTTTCGGGCTCGGCGTTATGCCGTACATTTCCGCGTCGATTATCTTCCAGCTCTTGGCGACGGTTTACGAACCGCTCGAAAAGTTGCAAAAGGAAGGCGAGGCCGGGCGCAAAAAGATTAACGAATATACTCGTTACGCGACGATTCTCATCTGCATTATTCAGTCGATGGCCTATTTGTCGATGTTGAACGCGCAGGCGGAAAGCGGCCAACGCATGTTCCTCGACGCTTGCGTTAACGACAAAGGTTCGTTGACGTTCGGGTGGTATTGGCTCGCGATTTTGACGATGACCACCGGGAGCGCGTTCTTGATGTGGCTCGGCGAACAAATCGACGAATACGGCATCGGCAACGGGATCAGCCTCCTCATTATGGCCGGTATTTTGGCCAGCGCGCCGGGCGCTTTGATTAAACTGCTTAACGACGCTCGAGCCGACGGCGGTTTCCATATGGGCGGCGATTTGGGGCTGGAAATTCTCGTGCTCTTGGCGGCTCTTTTCGTCGGCGTCGTCTTGGCGGTCGTTTTTGTTACGAAAGGTCAGCGCCGTATTCCGACGCAAAGCGCGAAGCACGTTCGCGGTCGTCAAGTCTACGGCGGAACGCGTCAGTACCTCCCGTTGCGCGTCAACCAAGCGGGCGTTATGCCGATTATTTTCGCGAGCAGTTTGCTTCTGTTCCCGCAATTCCTTTTCACGTACTTGGCTCAAAACGCCGGCGCCGGCGCTTGGGGGAACTTTATCCGCGGTTGCAATGAAATTTTCACCGCCGGTCAGTCTTATCTGTACGTGATTATTGAAATCGTGCTGATTTACTTCTTCTGCTACTTCTGGACGGCCGTTACGTTCAACCCGAAAGATATGGCGGAAAACCTGAAAAATCACGGCACCTTTATTCAAGGCTATCGCCCGGGCGCCAGCACCGCGAACTATCTCGAGAAGGTTATGTTGCGCATTACTTACGTCGGCGCTTCCTTCTTGGCGATTATCGCGATCGTTCCGACGCTTATTACGAGCGCGATGAACGTCGATTACGTTTTGGCGAGTTTCTTCGGCGGCACGAGCCTCCTTATCGCCGTTAGCGTCGTTCTCGACTTGGTCGACAAAATCGACGCGCACCTCATCATGCGCAACTATAAGAGCTTGCTCGATTAGCGAGCGTTGAAAGGAGACGCGTTTTCGCGTCTCCGCGTGTTTTGCGGCGCGGCTTGTCGCTTCGAGACGTTCGAGCGCGACGAGTCGCCGCGTCGTTTTTTATTTCCTTAAAATTTGAAACGCGTTGAAGCGTCGGCGTTGCGTCGGCGTCGGAACGCGATAGGACGCAATAATAATGAGAGTTGTTTTTGTCGGGCCTCCGGGAGCGGGTAAGGGCACCCAAGCGGAGAATATTGTCGCCGAATACAAACTGTTTCACCTTTCGACCGGCGACGCTCTCCGCGCCGCGGTCGCCGCGAAATCGCCGATCGGGATCGAGGCCGAAAAATACATGTCGAGCGGCGCGCTCGTTCCGGACGAAGTCGTCGTCGGCGTCGTCGTCGAACGTCTCGACGAAGCGAAAGACGGTTGTCTCCTCGACGGTTTCCCGCGCACCATCGCGCAAGCGGAAGCGCTCGATAAAGTTTTGGCCGAGAAAAACGCGCCGCTCGACGTCGTTCTCGAGCTGGCCGTTCCGGAAGACGAACTCTTCAAACGCTTGGCTTCTCGCGGTCGCGCCGACGACCAACCGGAAGTGATTAAGCGTCGCCTTGTCGCTTACCGCGAACAAACGGAGCCGCTCGTCGGTTATTACACCAAGGCCGGTATTCTCCGTAAAATCGACGGTCTCGGCACGGTCGAAGAAATTTACGGTCGCATTAAGGCGGTTCTCGACGAATATAAATAATCGTCGCGAGATATTGAGGCGCGGTTAAACTAGCCGCGAAAGAGCGAGCGGAGCGGGGAGCGGAGTTTCTTCGTTGCGTTCGATCGGCGGCGGTTCGGGCGAAAGTTCGGGCCGTCGATTTGCGCGTTTGCGAACGCGCTTTCATTATCGTTTGTCGTTCGAGCTCGCTTCGGTCGACGGCGCGCGTTTTCCGGGCGCGACGGGGCGAACGAACGCGAACGGCGGCAACTGGAAAGGCGGTTTCCTATGCTCTCCTTGAAAACGGAAAAAGATATTTGGAAAATGCGGAAAGCCGGGCTCCTTACTTGGGCGGCGCACGAGCTCATTCGCAAAATTATTCGCCCCGGGATCACGACGAAGGAAATCGACGCCGAAGTCGAGAAACTCTTTGTTCGCAACTTCGCCGTCGGGATGTTTAAAGGCGTTCCCGGTCGCGTTCCGTATCCGGCGGTTACTTGCATCTCCGTCAACGATCAGGTTGTTCACGGCATTCCCGGCGACCGCGTTATTCAAGAAGGCGACGTGGTAAGCGTCGACACAGGTTGCAAAATCGACGGTTGGTGCGGCGACGCGGCGTACACGAGCCTTGTCGGCGAAGTTTCCGACGAAGCGAAAAAGTTGGTCGAAACGACGCGCGGCGCTCTTTATTTGGCGATCGAAAAGTTGCAAACGGCGAAATATTGGAGCGACGTCGCGCGGCAAATGGAAAAATTTGTTCGCGAACGCGGTTTCTCCGTCGTCGAATCGTTCGTCGGGCACGGGATCGGACGGCGTATGCACGAAGACCCGCAAGTGCCGAACTTTGTTTATCCGGAATTTTTGCGCGGCGGCGACTTCCAAATCAAACCGGGCGTCGTGATCGCGATCGAGCCGATGGTTAACGTCGGCGGCAAACGCGTCAAGCAACTTCGCGACTATTGGACGATTTCGACCGCCGACGGGAGTTTGAGCGCGCACGAAGAACATACCGTCGGGATTTTGAAGTCCGGTCCTATCGTCTTAACCGGCCCGCCCGAGACCGAAGAAGAGCGGAAAATGGTCGAAACGTTTTTCGAACGTTACGATAATAACAAATAATCCGGCTGGTCGGCGTTTTTTTTGAAAAAAAAGGTCGAAGAACGGTTAATTTTTCTTGGCCGCCCCTTGCGCTTGAGGACGGTCGAGCTATAATAAGTTGACTATTGACTAAACGCGGCGCGTTCCGTCGCCGATTTCCTCGGTCGGGTCGCCGTTAACTTCAATAAGAACACGCGAGATTTTAACAATGAAAGTTCAAGCTAGTGTTAAGCGAATTTGCGAAAACTGCAAAGTCGTGAAACGTAAGGGTAAGATCTACGTTATTTGTGCGAATCCCCGCCACAAGCAACGTCAAGGTTGAGCGTATTAGCGTCGACGAGTTCAAAGGCGGAAGACGACGTTCGGGTAATGTTTTAAACGTCTTTGCGCTCGCTCGGGTCTTCTCGACGCGACGAGCCTCCGGTTAGAGCCGTCGAGTCGAAACCAAATTAAACAATCAGGAGAATTCAGATGCCTCGTCTTTTGGGTGTTGATATTCCGAATAATCGTCCTACCGCGATTTCGCTGACGTACCTTTACGGCGTCGGCCCGCAAACCGCCGCCGAATTGTGCCGCAAGGCCAATATCGATCCGACCGTTCGCGCGAAGGACCTCAAAGAAGAAGACGTCGCCAAATTGGCCGTCCTTCTCGACAACGATTATGTCGTCGAAGGTCAACTCCGTCGTCAAATTAACCAAAATATTGCCCGTCTTCGCGAAATTGGCTGCTATCGCGGCATTCGCCACCGCAAAGGTCTCCCCGTTCGCGGTCAACGCACGAAAACCAACGCGCGCACCCGCAAAGGTCCGAAAAAGACCGTCGCCGGCAAGAAGGGCGTCAAGGACCGATAAGGTTCGCGTTAACCGACGTTCGCTTCGCCGAGAAGTTCGAGCGTCGTATCGTCGAATTTTCGTCGATCGTTTGCAAGTCGTTTTGGTCGCGGTTTGACGACGGTCGATCGATTCATCGCGCATTTTATCGCTCGCCGAGAGTCGCTGTTCGAGCGCGTCGGTCGAGAGTTTAATTGGAGATACTAGAGTGGCTAAAGTTTCGAAGAAACGTAAGGTTAAGAGAAATGTCGCCAGCGGCGTCGCTCACATCAAAGTTAGTTTCAACAACACTAACGTGACGATCACCGACATGAAGGGCGACACGCTTTGTTGGGCTACCGCCGGCACCAGCGGTTTCAAAGGAAGCCGTAAGAGCACGCCGTTCGCCGGTCAAATGGCCGCGCAACAAGCCGCCGATAAAGCGAAAAAGTTCGGTATGAAAGAAATCGACGTTCGCGTCAAAGGCCCGGGCAGCGGTCGCGATATGGCGATTACCGCCCTCGCGCAAGCCGGTCTTACGGTCAAAACGATCGAAGACGTTACGCCGCTTCCGCACAACGGTTGCCGTCCCCCGAAACGTCGTCGCGTTTGAGCGATGCGAACGTTGTTTGCGGTTTGATTGCAAACGCGTTTTTACGAACGCGCTTCTTTGACTCCGCTTATTATTACAAGAAAACATACACGAACTTTAGAATATTGGAGCAATAATATGGCTCGTACTTTGGGTCCCGTATGCAAACGTTGCCGACGCGAAGGCGTTAAGCTCTTCCTGAAGGGCGCGCGTTGCGAATCCGACAAGTGCCCCTTCGCTCGCGCCGGCGAAAGCCGTCGCGACGGACGTTCCGCGGTTCTTCCGCCGGGTATGCACGGTTTCAAACGCGGTAAGACGACCGAATACGGCGAACAACTTCGCGAAAAACAAAAGGTCAAGACGTTCTACGGCGTTCTTGAAGCTCAATTCCGCAAGTACTATCAAATGGCCGAACGTTCCAAGGGGAACACGGGGCAAGTCCTCATGTCCTTGCTCGAACGTCGTTTGGACAACGTTGTTTACCGTCTCGGTTTCGGCGTTTCCCGCGCGCAAGCTCGTCAATTGATTTCGCACGGGCACATTTGCGTCAACGGTCGTCGTCTCGACGTCGCGAGCTACCTTGTCCGTCCGGGCGACGTGGTTTCCGTCAAAGTTTACAAACGCGAAGGCGGCAAAGCCAAGAAACCGGGTTCGCTCGCCATCGTTAACGAAGCGATCGCCGGTATGAACGGTCGTTCCGTTCCGGACTTCCTCGTCCGCAACGACGGCGACGTTCCGAGCGGCGCCGTCCTCCGCAACCCGGTTTACGACGACGTTTCGTTGCCGGTCAACCCGCAACTGATCGTCGAGCTTTGCTCGAAATAGTAGCGCGCGGCAAATCGCCGTTCGACTTTTCCGTTTCGCGTCGTTGGTTCCTCGTCATTGCGACGGCGGCCCGACGGCGCGCGGATTCGCCCTTCGACCCCCCTTGTCGACGCGTCGACCCTGTCGTCTCGACGAAGCGAACGCGGAACCTCGAATTTATCGTCGGCGAATCGAATTGAAATTTTGTCGAGAATTCGATATCCAAAATCAAACTGGAGCGAACCGAACATGAGAATTAGATGGAGAGGATTGGAGCTTCCCAGCAAGGTCGTTTGCGATCGCGACGCTTTCACTCCGACTTATGGTAAATTTTACGCCGAGCCTTTCGAACGCGGTTTCGGCGTCACGGTTGGGAACAGCCTCCGCCGAGTTCTTTTGTCGAGCTTGGAGGGGAGCGCGGTTACGAAGATGAAACTTCGCGGCGCGCAACTCGAGTTCACTTCCTTGCCGGGCGTGATGGAAGACGTTACCGAAATCGCCTTGAACGTCAAGTCTCTTGTCGTTCGCTCCCACGACGATAAACCGCGCGTTATCCGCATCGAAAAGAACAAAGCGGGCGTCGTTACCGGCGCCGACGTTATTCCGGATTCCGAGGTTGAAATCATCAACCCCGAACTGGTGATCGCGACCTTGACCGACGACGTTCCGTTCAGCTTGGAAATGGTCGTCGAAAACGGTCGCGGTTACGTTCCGGCGACGGAACAAGCGTCGTACCGCGACCGCAACGAAGAAATCGGGCACATTCCGCTCGACGCTTCGTTTAGCCCGGTTGTCAAAGTTCAATATAACGTCGAAGAAACTCGCGTCGGTCAAAAAACGAACTACGACCGTTTGGTGATGCAAATCTGGACCGACGGATCGATCGACCCGGAAATGGCGTTGGTCGAAGCGTCGAAAATCTTGCGCAAGCACCTGAATCCGTTCGTCCAATACGATCGTTTGGAAGGGAACGTGTTCAGCCGCGCCAAGACGTCCGGCGCCGCGGGCCTCGACCCGGCTCTCGAAGCCAAATTGGCGATGACGCTTTCCGACTTGAATCTCTCCGTGCGAGCGACGAACTGCTTGGAAAACGAAAACATCACCACCGTTCGCGAGTTGGTCGTCCGCAACGAAGACAGCCTCCTCGAAGTGCGCAATTTCGGCGAAACGACGCTGAACGAAGTGAAGGAAAAGTTGACGGCGATCGGTTTGCGCCTCGGTATGCGCATCCCCGCCGCGTCGAACTCCCAAGGCGGGAAGTTCGTTTGACCACTTGATCACAGCCTAATATTTAGATAGTATATAGTTAGTACCATGCGACACAGAAGAATTGGTAGAAAATTTGGGCGCAACCCGAACCACCAACGCGCTCTTTTGAAGAACCTCGCGCTCGCTCTCGTTCTCACCGAACGCGAAGACGACGCTTACGACTCGAAAGAACAAGCGCCGAAGGTCAAGGGCCGCATCGTTACGACCCTCCCGAAAGCGAAGGAACTTCGCCCGTTCGTTGAAAAGCTCGTGACGAAAGCCGTCCGCGCTCAAAAATCGATCGCCGCCGCCGAAGCTCTCGCTTGCAAAGCCGAAAAAGGCACCGCCGAGTGGAAAGCTTGGCGCGAAGGCGAAGGTTGGAAAGAATGGAACAAAGCGGCCGCTCCGGCTCTCGCCGCGCGTCGCGCCGTTTACAGCGCGTTCGGTTCCTCGTCCGTCGCTCGCGAAGCGGTCGGGATTCTCTTCGACAAAATCGCTCCGCGTTACGTCGAACGTCCCGGCGGTTACACTCGCATTCTGAAGCTCGCGACCCCGCGTCTGGGCGACGCCGGTAAGCGCGCGATCATCGAATTCGTCGGCGAAAACGACAGCCGCAACGCGAAAGCCGCGCCGGCCATTCCGACGGTCGAATGATTTTGAGTTTCGACTCGAAATAACGAAAACGAGCCTTTGTCGGCGATTAAAAGTCGGCGGGGCTCGTTTTTTTATCGCTTTTGAACGCGGGGCTTTCCTTCCGTCGGGAATTCCGTTCGGTTCAAACGCGAACTCGCCCCTTTGCGTTGAGCGAACCGTTCTTGTAATTTCTCGTTTTATCTTACTTGTTTTGCTTGTTTTGCCAATTTGCGTTTGGGAACCTTGAAATCTTTCAATTACACGGACGCGTTGAGCGTCGTTTGCCGCGATATTTGCGCGAAGACGCCGATTTTTCAAAAGTACGATCTCGATTACGTCGGTTTCGCTTGCCGCAGAACTCGCGACGCCGAGCCGACCGGCGTTTTTGCATCGCTGACGCCGTTGCGTTTTGAAGCCGGGGCGCTCGCGACTTGCCGACGCGGCGCGTTTTGGAAAGCGCCCGACGTCGTCGACGCGAACGGTCGGAAGTTGCTTTATCTTCTAACCGTTTATATCCCGAGGTTTATCGCGTTGCCGTTGAACGATAAAATTCAAACGTTAACGCACGAGCTTTACCACATCGCGCCGGAGTTTAACGGCGACGTTCGGCGTTTCGGGGGAAAAAATTACGCGCACGGTTCGTCCCGGAAAAAATACGACGCGATCGTCGCCCAATACGCCGACGCTTGGTTGAAGCGCGAACCCGACCCGCGAATTTGGGGCTTTTTGCAAAACGACGTCGCCGAGTTGACGCGGCGTTTCGGGAAAATTACCTACGCGCGCTTTCCGGCGATTAAGTTGATCAAAATCGACCGCGAGGAAGCCGTTCGCCTGAATCCGCGTCTTGCGGAGGTCGAGATAAGGAAAAAATAGGGCGGCGCCGCGTTTTTTGCGTTGCGATTTCCGCGTTTTGACGTTATAATAAAAGGCGACGGCGCGCTCGGCGACCGCGAGGAGCGGCGAGTTTCCGGCGTTTTTGACGCGATAAACAACGAAAGCGGAGGCGATACGATGAACGGTTCAACGCAAAACGGCGCGGCGACGCGTCGCGAATTTTTGAAACGAACGGCGCTGATTTGGGGCGCGTTGGCGACGGCGACCGGCGTCGGCGCGAGCGATTGGAAGCGAATTTTCGCCGCCGAATTTAGCGACGGGCCGGAGCCGACCGCCGACGAAATCGCCGCCGCGATTCGCGTTTTGAGCGAAACGTCGGGCCCGAAATGGTCGGACGAGCGCTTGAAAGCGGCGCTGACGATTCAGCGTTCGGTCGACCGTTTGGAAGCGAAGGATTTTAACGATTATTTCAACGGTTCCGCCGAAAACGCGGCGCGTTGGATCGC
>JAZQAP010000507.1:0-1833 GCA_045545275.1 Thermoguttaceae bacterium
CCCCCGGTTCCGCCGCGACCGTCTCCGCGACAAGCGGCGCCGCCGTCGGTTCCTCTTCTTCCGTTCCTTCCGCCTCTTTCGCCGCGTTTTCTTCCGTTTCCGTCGTTGCCTCCGACTCGACCGTCGCGACGCAAGGAACGAACTTCGGCCCCGTTTGCGACGTCGGGCGCGGCGGTTGCGAACGCGGCCGCGTCGGGTCTCGCGACTTGAACGCCGCGAAGTTTCGCTCGATTCGGCGCCGCGCGTCCGCCCCGCCCGTCCAAACGTCGAGCGTCGCGAACCAATCGCCCGCCGCGTCGACCTCGATAAACGCAAACGACGGAACGACTTGCAGACCGTAAGCCCGCCAAGCGCGCCCCCCCTCCGCCGAGTCGACGTCCAAAATCCTAACCGGCCAACCTTGGCGCGCGAACTCCGCGACGAGCGCGGTCGTCGGCGGGCACTTATTACACCAAGTCGCGTTAAAATAAAGAAGAAGCGGTTTCGTCGACGTTTGCGGCGGCTTTTCCGGCGTTCGCGCCGTTTGCGTCGTCAAGTCGTCGGAACGCCAAAGCGCCGTCGCCAAACCGTTCGGAAACGCGGGCGAACTCGACGACGTCGCGACGCAAGGAACGAACGGAAGCCGCGCCGAATTGGCCGCCGAACCCGCCGACGTTCGCGAACGCGGAACCGGAACGCCGCCGCTTCCGTTGCTTCGACCGTTCCCGCCGCCGCGAAGCGCGTCGTAAAGGAGCGCAAACTCAAGCGCGCCCCCCTCCGCCGCGTCGAAATCGGCGTCCTTCAACGCGCTCGGGTCGGTTCGATAAGTAACGAGCGCCCGGGTCTCGTAAACGCCGGTTTCGGGCGAAAACTGCAAGATTCCGGAACCGCTTTGACCTTGAAGCGGAGCCGGTTTGAATTGCCGAACTTCCCCAAATTGGCCGGTTACGCGTCCCTTCCAAGCCTGCGGTTCGCGCGCTTCCGGACAGCCGACCGACAAAATCGGCGACGCGGCGTCGAGTCGGGCCCGCTCCGGCGGCGCGAGCGGAGCGACCGGCGGATTATACGCGTCGAGCGCCGAACGCGAGGCGGCGAGGAGCGCGAAATCGAGTCCGCGCGCCGAGTCGTAATATTTCCCGACGAGCTTCGCGTCGACGCAAACGGGCCGCCCGTCGCCGAAATACTGCATCGCGAAAACGCCGCAACCGTCGACGACGTGGGCGTTTGTCGCGCCGAGCCATTTGTTTTTCAGCCGCGCGATCGTCGTTCCGCTCCCGACCTGCGTCGCCGTCGAGCCGTTCGACGACGCGACGACGCGGAACGCGCAACGGTGCGCGTCCTCCATCGTCAACACCGGTCGCGGCGGCGTTTCCGCTCCCGACGCGATTCCGGCGACGCGCCCCGACGTCGCAAGAGCCGCCAAAACCAACGCGACCAACGCAACCGACCGCCGTTTCGACGTTTCCGCTTTCGCCGACTTCGCCGCCGCGCGCTTCCAACTCGCCCGCGCCCGTTTGTAACGCTTCCGAATTTTCTTCTCCATTTCTCCCCCTTTTTCTTTGCTCTTCTTTCCCCCAACCGCTCCGTCCAAACGCCGCGCAAAATCGCCGTCGAAAACGGTCAAACGTAAACAACCGTCGACGCTCGACTTGCAAAACGTCAAAACGACGCGAAATCCGGCCGCGACGCGCGACCAAAAATCGCCGTCAAAAACGGCCAAGCGCAAACAACCGTCGACGCTCGACTTGCGAATCACCCACAAACCTTGGCGACGGTCAGCGTCAGCCAAACAAGCGCGGCAACCGCCAAAACAACGCTCCCCGGCTCCTCGTTCCAACGTTCGACAAACCAACC
>JAZQAP010000508.1:0-18570 GCA_045545275.1 Thermoguttaceae bacterium
AAAGCGAACATAATCCGCAAAATCGTTCTAAACGTTTAAGGCGCTCAACGCAATTTCGGCCCGTCGCTCCGCAAAAGAGAGTCGAGCTTCTTCGTCGCGCTTCCGGCCAACTCTTCGCACTTGCGCAACGCCCCGGCGTCCCCGGCTTCCGCGGCGATTCGATACCATTTCGACGCCAAATATTCGTTTTTCGCGACGCCGCGACCATATTCGTAACACTGCGCGAGGCGTCCGATCGCCGCCAAGTCGCCCTGTTTCGCCGCCGCCTCGAAGAGCCCGAACGCCTTTTCGTCGGATTGGTCGACGCCGAGCCCGTTCAAGTAAAGCCAACCAAGGTTCGTTTGCGCCGCCGCGAGTCCGGCTTCCGACGCGCGTTCGAACCACTCGGCCGCCTCTTTGAAGTCGGCTTTGACGCCGAGCCCCTTTTGATAACGCCAACCGAGGTTGTTTTGCGCTTCGGCCAACCCCGACTCCGCCGCCGCTTGGAGCCAACGCGTCGATTCTTCGATATTTTTCGCGACGCCAATCCCGTTTTCGTAACAGTGCGCGAGATTGTTTTGCGCTCCGGCGAGCCCTTGCTCCGCGGCTTTGCGGAACCAACGCGTCGCCGCGCCCGCGCTCTTGCCGACGCCGAGTCCGTTCAAATAGGCCCAACCGAGATTGTTTTGCGCCGCCGCGTTTCCGGCGTCCGCCGCTCGACGGAACCAAGCCGCCGCTTCGTCGAAATTTTGCGGAACGCCGACGCCTTCGTCGAAACAAAGGCCGAGATTGTTCGCCGCCGTCGCGCTTCCCGTTTCCGCCGCCCGACGGAAAAGCCGAACCGCGTCGCTCGGGTCGCGCTCGACGCCGACGCCGTGTTTGCGCCGCCAAGCCAATTCGCAAAGCGCGTCGAGATTCCCGCCGTCCGCCGCCGCTTGCAACGTTTCAAGCGGAGTCGTTTCGTCGAAAACCGGCGCGGTCGCTTCGGCGTTCGTCGTTTCGTTCGCAACGTTTTCTTCGTTTGTCATCGTCGTTCGCTCCTCGGCGCTAACGGTCGCGCAAAATTTAACGATTGTCTGTTCCAACAACGCGGGCCTCTTCGCCGCGTTTCTATTTCCGATCAAGTCGATTTTTCGGTCGAGCGAATCGCCGACGTCGACGCGGCAAACGACGCGAAAAAGTTCGCCGCCGCGCCGTTATTTTACCGAACGCCCGCCGCTCTCCGGCGACCGTTCCCCTATTTTCTCGCTTTTCGCGGAGCCGCTCGAAAAATTTCCGACGTCGCGCCTGTAAAACGCTCAAAATCGCCGACGCGGAGACGTAAAATCCCCGTCGTCGACGATTTTTCTTCGTCGAACGCCCGTCGATTCGTCGACGTTCGCCGGTCGAGACGCGCCGCGCCGCCGTTTAAAGCAACGTCGCGTCGGCTCGTCTCGCTAAAATTACCGGCAAAGTCGGTCTATTTTCAGTCGCCGATTCCCGGTTTCTTGAATCCGCGGCAGAATTCGGCGATTTCGGCGCGAATCGTCGGCGCGACTTCGTCGATATTGTCGATATTCTTGCAAACGCGGTCGATCCAAGCGGCGACTTTCTTCATTTCCGGTTCTTTCATCCCGGCGCTCGTCAGCGACGGCGTGCCCAAACGGACGCCGCTCGTCTTGAACGGCGAGCGCGTGTCGCCCGGAACCATATTGAAGTTCGCGATAATACCGCACTTCGCCAACGCTTTCGCGGCGTCTTTCCCGGTGAACTCTTCCTTGCGGAAGTCGAGCAAAAGGAGGTGCGTTTCGGTGCCGCCGCCGGCGATCGAACGACCGAGCGCTTCCAACTCGGCGCAAAGCGCTTGCGCGTTCTTGACGATTTGTTCGCCGTAAGCCTTAAATTCGGCGGTTTGCGCGTATTTGAACGCCGCGGCCATCCCGGCGACCGCGTGCATATGCGGGCCGCCTTGAAGCGTCGGGAAGACGGCGCGGTCGATCCGTTGCGCGAGATTCCACTTCGACTCGGCGTGATATTTCGCTTGGTAACGGTCTTCGACCTTCGACAAAATGAAACCGGCGCGCGGGCCGCGGAGCATTTTGTGCGCGGTGCTGGTAACGACGTCGCAGTACGGAACCGGATTCGGGTGAACGCCGGCAACGATAAGCGAGTTAATATGGGCAATGTCGGCGACCAAATACGCGTCGATTTCCTTCGCGATTTCGGCGAACGCGGCGTAATCGAGCTTGAACGGGTACGCGCTCATCCCGGCCCAAATCATTTTCGGACGTTCGCGGAGAGCGATTTCGCGAACTTCGTCCATATCGAGACGCCCGGTTTCTTGGTTCGGGCGATACGGAACTTGTTGGAAGTCCATCCCGGAGAAGCTGACTTTCCAGCCGTGCGTCAGGTGGCCGCCGTCCGAAACCGGAACGCCCATCACCTTGTCGCCCGGTTGCAAAAGGGCGCGATAAACGGCGCTGTTCGCCGGGGAGCCGGAATACGGCTGCACGTTGGCGTGTTCGCAACCGAACAATTCCTTAGCGCGGGCGATCGCGAGATTTTCGAGATCGTCGACGACTTCGTTCCCTTCGTAATAACGAGCGCCCGGGTAACCTTCGCAATATTTGTTCGTGAAAATCGAACCGCAGGCTTCCATCACCGGCGTCGAGGCGTAGCTTTCCGACGCGATCATTTTCAGCGTCGTGTCTTCCATCTCGATTTGCCGTTGAATCAAGTCGTAAATTTCCGGGTCTTCCGCCTTCAAATAGGGATAACGTTCGACGCTCATTGTTCGCTTCTTTCCATTCGCGTTGCGTAAATTCACTTTCGAAACGCCGCCGATTAACGCGTCGATTACCAAATAATCGAACGGTTTCAAAACGCGGCGCGCTCGACGAACGCGTTTCGCTCTTTCACTCCGAAAGTCGACGCGTTCTCATCGTTAATTTTACCTTATCGACGATTTTTTTCGAGGGGGGCGCCCGCTTCGACTCGATTTTTTAACGTTTTTCCTTCAAAATTTCTTCTTCGTCGAACGCTCGCCTTTTCAAATCGCCCTTTTTCTTTAGTAACGACGCTTGAACTCGCGTTCGCCGACGCCGTTTCGCTTGCGCCCCGGTCGTTTTTTATCAATACTTAAAATAATCGTCAAAATCGGTCGCCGAAACGTCGATCGACTTCGCGCCGCGCCAACGTCCGCCGATTCCCCGTTCCGACGCCGCCGCAACCGCTCCGCTCGTTTCGTCCATTTTCCCCGTCTCGTCCTTTTTCTCCATTTTACCGTTTTCCGTCAATCGGCTCCCGTCGAACGCCGCGACGGAAACGATAAAAACTTGCGCGTTCGCCAAAACTCGCGGATCGAGCGACGCGGCGATTTCGGCTAAGCGGTCGCGACGCGGCGCTTCGACGGTCGCCAAACGGGTCAACGCTCGCCGAAACGCCCCGCTCCCCGAGTCGACGCGTCCTCCTAAAGCGCCCATACCGTCTATTTTCCCCAACTCGGCTTGCGCGTCGCTTTCTTTTAAGGTCGCCGAATCGTCGCCGTTAATCGCGAGGAGGAATTTCTCGTCGTTCGAGCGCGTCCAACGATCGACTAAGGTCGCGGCGAAAGAAACGGCTCTTTCAACGAGGACGAAACGGCGGGCGATTTCCAACGCGTCGCGCTTATTCGCGCTTTGTCCGCCCCGCCTCTCTTCCCTATTCTCTCCAATTTTCGCATTCTCTCCGACCGTCTTCGCCCTCCCATTCCTCTCAAACGCTTCGTTTATAACGCCCGCAAGATTGAAATCGCGCCCAGCCGCGTTCGTTTTATCAAAAAAAAGGTCAAGAATCAAAATTTTAACGGAATTCTCGCGTTTTTCAAAGTCGCGCGCTTGCAACTTACCGCGTTTCGCCGTCGCGCGCCAATGAATCGCTTTCTTCGAATCGTCCGACCGCCAATCGCGAACGGTCGCCGTCTCTCCCGCGACTCGAGAGGTTCGGGCGGTCGCAACGCTCGTTTCCCTCCTCGCTCCGCCGACCGCCGCGTTCCAGCGTTCGGTTAAAACGCCGATTTTCGGGAAGACGAGAATCTCGTCCGGCGCGTCGAACCGCTCCGAACTCCGGAAAAATCCGAAAGGATACCGGGTCGACGCCGTTAAGGTCGCGAGTCGCCGAACGCCGCGCCGAGCGACGACGCCGCAATAACGCTCCCGACGCCGAGCGCCTCCCTTCACTTGCGGAAAATAAGCGGTCGGGCGAGTCGTCGCGGCGACGTTCGGACGCGTTTCATTTTGCGCCGACTCTCCGCCTTCCGCGTTTCCCCTATTCCTCCTATTCCCCTTCTTTCTTTCCTTTTTACCTTCTTTTCGATCTCCCCCTTCTCCTTCTTTGCCTATGCCGCCCGTTTTACCCGTCTCCTCTTGATTCGGCGCCGCGATAAACGCCGGTTCTTCCCCCTCTTGGCGCGTCCATTCGTCTTCGACGACGACTCCCCAAGCGGACGAACGGCGTTGCGACGCGTCGATTTCAATCTCGACCTCGAACGGTTCTCCGGCGAAAATCGCGTCGGGCGTCTTGCGAAAAACGCGCAGTCGCCGCAACGAACGCCGCCCTTGCCAATAATCGAGAACGGCGAAACCGGCGAAAAACGCCCCCAACGCCATCAGGAGGTTAACTTCGCGAATCGTCGCGCCTAAAAAAAGGAACGCGGCGACGCTCAACGCGCCCAAACCGTCCTGAAAAAGAACCGTCCGCCGTCGTTTCGCTCCGCCGCGTTTGCTTCGCGCTTTTTCCGTTTTTTCCATTTCCCCCATTTTCTCCATTCGCTTCAATCGACGCGTCTTTCTTAACCGCGCGTCGCCGACGCCGCCCCAACTTCCGCGGAAAGCCCATTTTAACTTAAAATCGGAAAGAATCGAACGCGGCGCCGTCTTTTCGTCGAGCGCCGAACGACTTCGAAAATTTTCACTCTCTAACGAGCGCGCTAAGAATCGCTCGTTTTCTCCGTTCTTAGCGGTTTTAATGTCGCCTCAAAGAACGGCGACCTCTACGTTCGCTAAAATCGTTGTTTTCCGCAAAGTCGAACAGCCGCGCCCTTCAAGCCCCCGCCTTCAAAATCGTTTCGAGCGCGGCGGCCAATTTATCGGCGGCGACGAGCGCGCGCTCTTTCGCTTTATAAAGGTCGACCGCGGCGCCCGGTCGCTTCGACACGGCGCCGAAAAAAGCCCCGAGAAGCCGAGCGGCGCTTTGCGAATTATCGACGGCTCGAACGTCGCGCGGCGCCGACTCGTCGCAAGCGTCGAGAACGACTCGCAACGGCAAAAACGGAACGTCGGAAGCGGCGCAAACTTCGGCGGCGGGCCAAGTTCCGCGATCGCAAATCGCCGCGCCGGTTTCCTCGCCCAACTTTCGTTTTTCGCTCGGCTCGACGACGGGCCGCGCAACGCTCTGCAACGTTCCGCTCGCCCAACGCCCGAACGGCGACGCGCTCCCGTCCGCCGCCAACTCGCCGTCGTCGCCGGCGCCCCAGTCGAGCGTCGAACCGTTCGCGCGCCGAAAAAGCCCCGGAACGACGAGCGCGCCGCTCTTCAACCCCGGGCGCAACCCCGTCGCGAACCCGACCGAAACGACGCGAAGCGGTCGAAACGCTTGAATCAACGCTTCCGTTCCCTTGCGCGTTTGCGCCGCGCCGACGCCCGCTTCGACCGCCGCAATCCGCAAGCCGAGCCAAGAACCGGCGTAAAACGTCAACGAATCCCCGTTTTTCGTCGCTTTGGGAACTCCCATTTTATCCAAAATACCGACCAGCTCCCGTTTCGTCGCGGCGACGACGCCGACGTCGACGCGTTCGAGCCCGACGTCGGCCCCGGAATTTTCGGAATTCGCTTCGGTCGCGCCTTTTTTCCCTTTAAATAAAAGACCTTCGTAATTCTCCAAGCCGCCCAAATCGCCCAAATTTCCGGAAGCGACCCGCGCTTTCAATTCGTCGACGACGGTTTCTTGAACGCGACTTGTCGCCTGCGCCGCTAACCAACCGACGATAAATCTCGATAAAAAAGGAGCCGGAGACATTTTACTTGTTAAAATTTATTAATGCTCGTCAATATTAATAATATAAACGCCGCGCGCCGTCAAACGTTCGCCGTTAAAATCGGCAAAAAACGCCCCTAACGCCGCCTCGAACTCTCTTCGGCGAAAAATTCCGGAACGCGGTCGGCGATTTCCTCGACCAACTCGTCGATCGTTTTGCCGTCGACGGCGACGCTCAACGTCGCGACGTCGCGATAAATCGGTTCGCGCGCCGCCAACACTTTCGCGATCTCGGCGACCGGCGATTTCGCGTCGGTCAACGCCGGACGTCGCGCCGCCGTCGATTGGTCGCCGCTCATCCGTCGAGCGATCGTCTCAACCGTCGCGGTTAACCAAACGACGACGCCGCGCTCCCGCAAAATTCGGCGATTCTCCTCCCGCAACGGAACGCCGCCGCCGGTCGCCAAAACCATTGGGCGCGGATCGTTCGCCAACTCCGCGACGACCGCCGCCTCCAAATCGCGAAACGCCGGTTCGCCGTCTTGCGCGAAAATATCGGCGATTCGCTTCCCGGCCCGCGCTTCGACGACGTCGTCGGTATCGACGCATCCGAACCCCCAACGCTCGGCCAAACGCGCCGCCAAGGTCGACTTTCCGGTCGCGCGGTATCCCACGAGGACTATTTTTGTTCGCATTTTTGGTTTTTAGCGCTAAAAGCGCCGTTTAATTGCTCGTTTTTTCTTCATTGGCCGTCGGTTCGAAGCGTCAAAGTTCGCCTAACGCAAATTTTTTAACGTCCGCCGCGTTCCGTTAGCGCAAACGCGACGGATTTCCCAACGGCAAAAAACGACCGTTCGCTCCGGCGCGCTCAATAAACGCCGGAACGTCGCCCGTCTCCTTTAACGCAAAGTCGCTCGCCGCCGCGCCGCGCCAACCGACGACGCGGCGCTCGACGCAAGCGTTATTAAGCGTCTTTTTTAACGACTTCGGCGAACGCGGCCAAAATCGTCTTGGTAATCTTGCCCGGTTTCCCGTCGCCGATAGCGCGCCCGTCGACGCCGACGACCGGAATCAACTCGGCGGCGCTCCCGGTCAGGAAGCACTCGTCGGCGGTGTAAACGTCGTGCCGCGTGAACGCCGCTTGAGCGCACTCAAGCCCGAGTTCTTCGCAAATTTCCAGCACGACGTTGCGCGTAACGCCTTCCAAAATACAGGCGTCGATCGGCGGCGTCATGGGTTTGCCGTTTTTAACGATAAAAATGTTGTCTCCGGAGCATTCCGCGACGTCGCCCTTATGGTTGAGCATCAATGCTTCTTCGCAACCGGCGCAACGCGCTTCGATCTTCGCCATAATGTTGTTGAGGTAATTCAACGACTTGACGCGCGGGTTCAAGGAGTCGGACGGCGTGCGGATCGTGCTGGCGGTAACGATTTTAATCCCTTGGTCGTAGAAGTCGGCCGAATAAAGGGAGAGTTTTTGAACGATAATAACGATCGCCGGATTTTTGCAGAGGTGCGCGTCGAGCCCGAGCGTCCCTTCGCCGCGGGTAACGATCAAACGGATATAAGCGTCGGTAAAGCCGTTCGCTTCGAGCGTTTGATACATAGCGGCGCACATTTCTTCCTTTGCAACGGGAATTTGAATATCGAGCGTTTTCGCGGAATCCCAAAGACGGTCGATATGTTGTTTCAAACGGAAAATTTTGCCGTTATAACAACGCAACCCTTCAAAAATACCGTCGCCGAACAAAAATCCGTGATCGAAAACGCTGACTTTCGCGTCTTCGCGGTCGACCAAACGACCGTTAATATAAACTTTAAGGGACATGAAAACGCCTTTCGCAAATATCGGCGAGCGCCGCGCCGTTCCGTCGAACGCGCCGCCGCTTCGCGCCGTCGATTTCCGCCGTTTCGAACGCGCCGATTATTCCGTTTGCGCCGTTCGCGCCGAATATCCGGGCTTTTCGAAACCGTCTCAACGTCGCGCCGCGTCGTCGTAAGAACGTCGCCGCTCGTTAAACAACACTCGAAAATCGACGCGTTCCGACCCGCCGCGAAGCGCGTCGTTTTCAACGTCGACGCTTCTATTTTACTCCGCCTTGAAACGTTTAACAAGATTCGTCCGCGCACGAATCGCGGTAAAGAAGGAAAAAAAGAGAAATTTTTGAGTCGACGCCCCCGACGTCGAAATCGCGCCGCCCTCTTTCCGTTCCGCTTTGAGAGCGACGCGCAAAAAAAATCAATAAAACCAGAGTTTTTGAGCCAATTTCGAACCAAAGTACGTTTATTTTATGACGTTCACTCCGGGACGACTAAACCGTCGACCAAGCGAATCGCGCGATCGGCGTCGGCGGCTTGCGACATATCGTGCGTAACCATTACGATCGTTAAATTCTGTTCCTCGTTCAACTGCCGCAAGAGCTTCAAAACGCCCGCCGACGCTTTCGAATCAAGGTTGCCGGTCGGTTCGTCGGCCAAGAGGACTCGCGGATTTGAAATCAACGCCCGAGCGATCGACGCGCGCTGCATTTCGCCGCCGGAAAGTTCGTTCGGACGGTGTTTCAAGCGATGCGAAAGCCCGACGAGCGCGAGCAAATCTTTCGCTCGCGCAACGTACTCCCGTTTTTTACTCCAATATCCCCAAAACGACTCGCGTATCATCAGCGGCGCCAAAACGTTTTCCAGCGTCGTCATTTCCGGAATTAAGTGATAAAATTGGAAAATCATCCCGATAAAACGATTTCGCAACACGTCCCGCTGCGCCGCCGAAAGATTGTCGATTCGTTGTCCGTCGAAGTGAATCGTTCCGGAGTCGGGCGCGTCGAGCGTTCCCATCAAGTGAAGGAGCGTGCTTTTGCCCGACCCGCTTTGCCCGACGATCGCGAGAAGTTCCCCCTGACGCGCGGTCAAATCGACGCCCTGCAACACGGGAATCAATTTTTTTCCCTTAACGTAACCTTTTTTTAAATTCGAAACAACCATCAGGTCGGAAACGGCGGGGCGCGCGACGTTTGGCTCTTTCGGTTCCGCGCTAAGGACGGAAATCCGAGAAGGCGACGCCGTTTGCAACGGAAAATCCAATTTTAACGGTTCCGCGACCTTCAACGTTTCCGCCCTATTTTCCGACGTAACGTCGTCCGCTTCGTTCGAAAAGGCCGGCGTTACGTCCGACGCGTTCTCGTTTTCCGGAACGCCTAATTCCCTCAAATCGCTTAGATCGCCTAAATCGTCTATTTCCGCCGATTCCCGCAAATTATCGTTCGCGACGTTTCCCGCTCTTTTCCCGTCGACTTCCGCGTCCCGCCGACTCCCCGCGTCGAGAGCCGATTCGAGCAAATCGAGCGCGGCGTCGCCCGTAAAATCGCTTTTATCGCTAAAATCTGTCGCAAACGTCGCCGCGTCGGCGAAATTTAACTCTTCGCGCAAACTTCGCAACGTCGGACTCAACGCGCTCATCGGTTCCTTCGGCGTCCCTTGCGCAACCAATCGGCGCAACGCTTCGGAGCGACTCGTCGCGTCCGTCGGCGCTTCGGCCCGTCGTTCGTCCGACGTTTCAAGCGGCGACTCCGGCAAAGGCTCGGTCGCCGACTCGGGCGGAAGGTCGGTCGGCGGCGCAACGGTAGGACGCGGAACGGAAACGCTCGACTCGTCGAACCAAAAATCGCCCCCGCCCTCCGGAAGATTGACCGGCGCGGAACGGCGGCGGAGTTGCGCTAAGATTTGCGCGTCGTTTTTCTTATTTTCGTCGCCGTTTCGTTCCATCGTCGTTTCCTTGTCCGTTTCTTAAATCGACGCCGCGACGTTTAAACGCCGCCAACTTAAAATCGTTATTTTGCTTCAAAAACTATTTAACGCCGTTTTATACCGACGTTCCGCGCGTTTTTTCGCTTCGCGCTTGTTTTTTATCAAATATTTGTCAATATATTAATAAGCGAATAAAAAGCGCTCGACGCTCGCCGTCGCGCCGCTTAAATTCGCAACGCGTCGACCGGTTTCAGACGCGCCGCTCGCAACGCCGGCAAAACGCTCGAAGCGACCGCGATGAAAAGCGAACCGACGACGATCCAAAAAACGGTCGCGGGCTCGATAATCGCCGGCACCTGATGAAACATGTAAATCGACGGATCGAAGACCTCGCGTCCCGTCGCCCGCGACAAAAAGTCGGCGACCTCTTGGATATTCGCGACAAACCAAAAGCCGAGCGCGGTTCCCAACGCGGCGCCGACGACGCCGAGCGTCAAACCGTAAAGGAGGAAAATCTGCATGATTCCGTTTCCGCTCGCGCCCAGCGACTTCAAAATGCCGACGTCGCGCGTTTTTTCGACGACGATCATGAAGAAAATCGCCAAAATGCCGAAACCGGCGACGCAAATCGACAAAAAGAGTAAAACGTTCAAAATCGACAATTCCATCGCGACCGCCGCCAACGTCGTCGCTTGCCGGTCTTTCCAAGTTTCGATCTCGTAAATTTGCTCCGGGAAAGATTCCTCGGCGGCGCGCAACCGGTCGCGCAACTCTTCGATTTTAACGCCCGGTTTCGCCTTGATCAAAATTTGCGTCGCCATTTTGGTTCCGTCGTCGGCGATCATGCCGCGCAATTTTTGCAGTCGGTCGATCGGAACGAAGACGAACGATTCGTCGTATTCGGCCATTCGGCATTCGTAAAGGTCGACGACGGTGAATCGGTCGCTGACGAAAGCGCGCGTCGGATTGTCGAAGTTGACGCCGAGAAAAGAGAGCGTTACGTCGACGCCGGGAATCGCCGCCAAGGACTCGCGCAACTCCGTTTTTCCGGTCGTCGGGTTCAAATGGCGCCGCGCCGCGCCGGAAACGAGGCCGACGCCGAGAATCGCGCCGGTTTCTTGCGTCGTTTCTTTGTCGATTCCCGTTTCAAATTCGGCCAAGCCGTCGAAGGGGGACGCGCCGACGGCGCTCGGCGCGCGGTTCGGGTCGTCTTCGGCGTCTTCGACCGGCGTTACGTCGACGGCGAAGGGCGTTTCCGGAACGCTCGGCGGCGTCGCGGCGAGTTCGGGCGCGTCGAGCGGAGCCGGAGACGGCGGAACTTCCGAGAAAGGCGCGTCGAGCGGAGCCGAGATCGCCGGAACGCTCGGAGCGGTCGGCGCGTCGACGGCGACCGGTTCTTCGATCGGATCGTAAGTCGGCGCTTTCGGGAAATTTTGGAGCGCGGCGGCGTAAGGGTCGGAAGACGCGGCGCCGTTTTCGATTCCTCCGGCGACTTCTTCGACGGACGGCGCGGAATCCGGTCGTCCCGTTTTTTCGAGGATTTCGCGGCGTCGGCGCCGTTCCTCCCAACGATATTTCTCGTATTTAGCGTCGGAGCGTCGTTTTTTCCAACCGGCTTCGGCCAAGCGCATTCGGACGACGCCGTCGGCGCCGAAGGTCGGATTTTGCACGTCGTACCCGTCTTCGCGCAGGTCGAAGGAAAGAGCTCGTCGGTTCTCCGGATGTTGTAAATATTGCGCGATCGCGGTAACGCGTTCGTTCGTCGCGGCGTCGATTCCGACGATCTGCACTTGCCGCGTAAAAACTTCGCCGCCCGCGAACTCGTAACTGAGCATACCGGGCGTCGTTACCGTCGGCGTCATCGCTTCGATAAGATCGCCGGCGACCCGTTGCGCGTCGCGCATCCGCGAGTCGACGTCGTCGAAACCGCGCAAGGAATAGGAACTGATCGTAACGTCCGACAGCGCGCCGTGAATGCGGTTCTCCATTTCGCGACTGAAACCGAGCATCACCGCGTTCACGACGATCATCGTCGCGACGCCGAGCGTAACGCTGACGACGCTGACCAACGCGATGCGCCGCGTTAAAAGATAACGCCAAATCAGTAAAAACTTGTACATCCGGCCTTCCCTGCCGCTTCGTTAGTTTTCGTTCGCCGGAGTCCGCCGAACGTTTTCATTTTCATTTCGTTTTCGTCTCGATTTTCATCGCTCGCCGCGCCGTTTCGCGTTATTCGGTTAATAACGTCGAAACCGACGCGCGAAACCGAGCGTTCCGACGCCGCGAACGTCCGAACGCTTTACGTCGCGAACCGACGCAAAATTCGCCGACGACGCCGAAAATCGACGTAAAAATCGACCGCCAAACCAGCCGCGCTCGATTTAATCGCTAAAATCGGCGCGACCGATCCGTTTCGAACGCAAAAAAACTCCCGACGGTCGCCGAACCGACGCCTCCCGCGTCCCAGCCCGCGCGACAGTTCAAGTCGCTTCGTCGTATTTTAACGCCGCGAACGGAACTCGCTCGCGACGTTGAAAACGTTTTAACCGTTTAAAACGCCAAACGTCTCCGGCTAAAACGCCGCGAACGAGGCTCGCTCGCGACGTTAAAAACGTTTTAACCGTTTAAATCATTCAAAAACTTCCGGCTTCAAGAGCGGGAACAGGATCACTTCGCGAATGCTCGTCGTGTCGGTGAGCATCATCGTCAAGCGGTCGATCCCGATTCCGAGACCGCCGGCCGGAGGCATCGCGTAACGGAGGGCGCGGATGAAGTCGCGGTCCATCTTCGCCATCGAGTCTTCGTCCTTTTGCCCTTCGAGCTGGCTGCGGAAGAGCTGTTCTTGCAGGTCGGGGTCGTTCAGCTCGGTGTAAGCGTTCGCCAATTCGCAGCCGCGGACGAAAAGTTCGAAGCGTTCCGCGATCGCCGGGTTCGAACGCTTCCGCTTCGTCAGCGGGCAAATGCTCGCCGGATAGTCGATAATGAAGACCGGGCCGACGAGCGAATCTTCGACCTTTTCTTCGAAAATATCGTTGCGGACGACGTCGACGTGTTTCTTGTCGACGTCTTCGATTCCGATCGATTTCGCGTATTCGATCACCGCGGCGTCGTCGGTCGGGTCGATTCCGGTCGCTTCGGCCAGCGCGTCGAAGTACGTCTTCCGTTCGAACGGCGGCGTGAAGTCGATTTCTTGCCCGCCCCAGGGGAGAACGAAGCCGCGACCGAGCGCTTTGATCGCGTTGACGATGATTTTCTCGGTAATATCCATCATCGAGCGGTAGTCGCCGTAGGCTTGATACAGCTCCATCAGAGTAAATTCCGGGTTGTGCGTTTGGTCGACGCCTTCGTTTCGATAAACGCGACCAATTTCAAAAACGCGTTCCATCCCGCCGACGAGGAGGCGTTTGAGGTGCAGTTCGAGGGCGATGCGCATATAAAGCGTCGCGTCGAGGGCGTTGTGGTGCGTCGTGAACGGTCGAGCGGCGGCGCCCCCGGCGACCGAGTGGAGCGTCGGGCCTTCGACTTCGACGAACCCTTCGCCGGCGAGCGTTTGGCGAATCGACGAAACGATCTTCGTTCGGTCGAGCGCGCGTTGGAGGACGCCGTCGGTGTGAACGAGGTCGACGTAACGCATTCGCGAACGGAGTTCCGGGTCGTTGATTCCCTTGAACTTGTCGGGCGGCGTCTCGATCGATTTGCTCAGGAAGTGGACGTCGGACGCGAAGACGGTCAGTTCGCCGCGTTGCGTCTTCTTGAATTCGCCGTCGACGCCGACCAAGTCGCCGAGGTCGACGCAGAGCGCGAGTTCCCAGGCTTGTTCGGGAACTTGGTTTTTCCCGATCATAATTTGGATTTCGCCGCTCCAATCCTTAATCGTCCAGAAAATGAGTTTTCCTTGTTTGCGTTGGAGCATCACGCGGCCGGCGACGCGGACTTGCGGGCCGCTCGTCGGGATTTCGGTGCGCGGCGGGGCGCCTTCGTATTTCGGCGGGAGTTCGATCGGTTCGCCGACGACGATTTCGCTTTCGCGAGCGCGGACGTCGCCGATCAGCGAGCGGTCGTCGAAACGCCCGCCCCAAGGATCGATCCCCATTTCTTCGATTTTGCGCAGTTTTTCGCGTCGCGCCGCCTCTAAAACGACGCCGGTTCCAGTCGCTTCGGCTTTCGCCATTTTACCCAACTCCCCAAAATTAACGTTTATTCGATGATTTCGCGCAAGTCGCCGCCGCGCAAAACGATATTAGCGTTAGAATCGTCAATATCGTTCCAAACGTCTTCGCCGACTCGCCCTCCGACGCGAACGCGCCGCGTCGAGAAACGCCGTTATTATACAACGAAAACGCTCGTTTGAAAACCGACGCCGCGCTTGCGACCGCGCAAAAAACGCCGTTTTCTCGCAAAAACGCGCTTTCGTTCGTCGTTCGCGTCTCGCCGTCGCGCTCCGTCGGCGCAAAATCGCCGGATTATAACGACTTTAACGCGTTGAGTCAACGTCGTTTCGTCGACAAAATTCTTTCGTTTTTCGAGTCGGCGGCGGTCGGCGCGCTTTTTTCCCCTTTTGTCTCGGTCGGAACGTTGAAATTCGCGCCCCGCCCTTGCTTTTTAGGACGATCGCTTTATAATATAAGGAATATTTTGGCGGCGGCTCTTTTCGCCCGGAAACCGTTTTATCCCGTTTTCCCTCGACGTTCGAATCGACGCAAACCGCCCGCTTTTCCTCCCTTTCCCGCTTTAACGTTTGCAGGTTCCCTTCATGTCCGACGCTCCGACGCCTCGCTCTTCCGACGACGTTTCCGGTCTCGCCGAACGCGCCGCCCAATCCTCGCCCGACGTTTCGTCGAACGCCTCCCAATTCGCCTCCGTCGTCCTCGACGCGACGAACGATCCCCAACGCGACGCCGAAGCGCGCCGAACGATCGACGAAATGTTCGCCGAGCATCGCGAACGCCTCCTCCGAATGATCGAGTTGCGCCTCCAGCCGGAACTCCGCAGCCGCGTCGACGCCAACGACGTGCTGCAGGAGTCCTTCATCGAGGCTTACCGTCAATTGCGCACCGGAATTTCCGCGCCGAAAGCCTCGTCGCTCGTTTGGTTGCGCCTCATCGTCAACCAGCAGTTGGTAACGTTTTACCGCCGCTACTGTCAAACGCAAAAGCGGAACGTCGGTCGCGAAATTTCGATTTCCGCGCCGAGAATGCAGGCCGACCCGACGTCGACGTCGATTTTCCTCGTCGGGAAGCTGACGTCGCCGTCCCTCGCCGCGCGCCGAGCCGAATTGACGATCAAACTGCGCGAATGTCTCGAAAAGCTCGACCCGGACGACCGCGAAATCTTGTCGTTGCGGCACTTCGAGCAGTTGAGCAACCGCGAGACGGCGGAAGAGCTGAACGTCGCGCCGAACGTCGCCAGCGTCCGTTATCTCCGCGCGCTCAAAAAATTCCGCGTCGTCTTGCAAGCGGAGAAACTCGACGAACTCCTCGAGTAAACGCCGAAGCGAAACGGTCGCCGCTCGTCGCCCGCTCGAAAAGCGACGTTCGCCGACCTTCGTTCGCCGACCTTCGCTCGCCAACCGCGCAATCGGGCGAAACAAGCGAACGGTCGCCTTGCCGTCCTCGCGACCGATAAATTTTACCCACTTTAATATTCTCGCAAAAAATTCCGCGACGGAAGCGCCGAGCGCCGCAAAACGCGTACTTCTAAAAATAGCGGCGCCGACGTTCGCTTGCGCGACGCCGGTCGACGCGTCCGTTATTTTCCTCATATTCACCCTATTTTAACGCCGCTATGTCCGACTTCTTTGATAAACAACGCCCCGACGCGCCCCTTTCCAACGCGGCGCCGTCCGGCTCCGACGCCCCCGCCCCTTCCGAAACGACGCAAATTTCCCAATTTCTCCCGTCGACGTTCGATTCTTCGTCCGCTTCCGACGCGGAGGAACCCGACCTCGAAGCGCTTTCGGAACGCTTCGTCGAAGACTTTCGCGCCGGTCGCCGTCCGTCGGTCGACGAGTACGCGGAGCGGTTCCCGGAGTTCGCCGAAGAAATTCGCGACCTTTTTCCGGCCCTCCTTCTTCTCGAAAAGGGCGGAACCCGGGAAGCGTTGTCGAGTCTTTCGCAAGGCGCGTCGCGGCAAGGGTTCGCGCTCTCCGGACTCGAACGGCTCAAGAATTATCGCATCGTTCGCGAAATCGGGCGCGGCGGAATGGGCGTCGTTTACGAGGCTTGGGACGAAACGCTCGAACGCGTCGTCGCCCTTAAGGTCATGAAGATTTTCCCGGGCGAGGAAGAGCAAACGATCAAACGCTTTCAACGCGAAGCGAAGACGGCGGCGCGCCTCCACCATACGAATATCGTTCCGGTTTTCGATTCCGACGTTCTCGACGATAAGTTTTTTTACGTTATGCAGCTCGTCGACGGCGTCAATCTCGAACAATTTTTGCGAATGAAAGAAGCGGAAGCGTCCGAATCGCTCGCCGACGACTCGCCCAACGCCGCCGAAAGGACCGCCGCGTCCCGGTCGGTCGCCGCCGACGTCGACTTGTTCGCGGAAACGACGCCTCTTCCGGCGAACGAAGCGGAAACTCCCGTCGAAACGCAAAACTCCGACGAACCGCCCCAAAACGGCGGCTTCTTCGCCCGCCGCGCCGACGCGAAACGCCGACGGGCCGAACGTCGAGAAACGGTCAATCCGAGCGCGTTCGGCGCCCGTTTTCCGGCGGCGAGCAAACCGCTCCTCTCCGTTCGCATCGCCGAATCGAACTATTATCAACGCGTTTGCGACGTCGTTATCCAAGCGGCGCAGGGGCTCGATTACGCGCACCGGCACGACGTCGTTCACCGCGATATTAAACCGTCGAACCTCGTCGTCGACGACGACGGCGTCGTTTGGATCGCCGACTTCGGTCTCGCGAAATCGACGACCGAAAACGATTTGACGCGCCAAGGGCAGCTCGTCGGAACGCTCCGCTATCTCGCGCCGGAAGCGCTCGAAGGCGACTTCTCGCCCCTTTCGGATATTTATTCGCTCGGCTTAACCCTTTACGAACTCTTGACTTTCACTCCGGCGTTCGACGAGACGAACTACACGAAACTTCTCGCGCAGGTCGCCGAGGGGCGCCCGACTCGCCCGCGCAAAATCAACCCGAAAATCCCGCTCGACCTCGAAACGATCGTCCTCAAAGCGCTCGAACCGACGCCGGAAAAACGGTACGCGTCCGCCGGAGAATTCGCCGACGACCTGCAGCGTTTCCTCGACGACCGCCCGATTCGAGCGCGGCGCGTTAGTTTCGTCGGTCGCGTTTGGCGTTGGGGCAAAAGAAACCGTTTGGTCGCCGGTCTCCTTTTTTCGATTATCGTTTTGATTACCGTTATTTTCGCCGGAATTTCGACGAGTTACGTCCGAACGCTGGCGCTCGTTCGCGCGAAAGAGGCGGAGTCGCAACGGGCGCAGAAGAACCTCGACCTCGCGCTGGCGGCGTTCGACGACGTTTTCGAGTCGCTCGGCGACGCGGCGGCGGTCGACTTCAACTTCCTCAACGACTCCGAATCGCTCGGCGTTCCGACCGACGACCCGTCGATTTCGGCGAAGGAAGCGCGCGTTCTCGAAAATCTGCTCGAGTTTTACGACGGTTTCGTCGCCGAAAACGAAAACGAACCGACGCTCCTCTTGAAGTCGGCGCGGGCTCGCGTTCGCGTCGGGACGATTCTCAAACTCCTCGGACGCTCTCGGGACTCCGACGCGTTCCCGAAAGCGCTTGAACTTTACCGGCGCGCGCTCGATTTCGCGTCCGACGAAACGGAGCGGGCGCAGATCGCGCTCGAAAAAGCGAACGTCGTTCGCGCGGCTTACGAAGCGGCGCCGATCGAAAACCGCCTCGCCGAATTTCTCCCCCTTTGCGCGGAGTCGCTCGCCGAGTTGGCGACGTTCCCCGCCGAATCGCCGTTGGCCGAAGCGCGCGACCGAGCGACGGCGCAACTCCGTTTCGAACGGGCCGTTCTTCGCCTCGAAGAACTTCGCGTCGTCGACGAAAAAACGGGTCGGCTCCATTTCCTCGAAACGTCGAAGCGCGCTCGCCCGACTCCGAAAACGATCGCGGAAATCGACGCCGACTTCGCCGTCGTCGGGGAACGACTCGAACGCCAACGCGTTTCCGGAACGCAAACGCCGGATTATTTCTTCACGGCGATTAAATTTAACGCGTTTTCGTCGATTTGGGCCGCGACGCTCGGTCAACCGGAAAAAGCGCTCGAACTGCAAACTCAGAGCGACCGCCTCGCGCGTCGTTTCGCGACCCTTTACCCGAACGATTCGCGTTCTTATATCGCGACGATGATTCATTGCGCCGTCAAACCGTTCGTCGACGCCGACGCGCTTCCCGCCGACGCCGACCTCGCGACGCGCCGAGCCGAACTTGAAAGCGCCGAAAATCGCGCCTTTTCGACCTCCGACGCGCTCGTCGAAAAGTTCCCGAACTCGCCGCAATACGACGCGTTCCGAATCGTCGTTTTGTTTCACTTCGCCAAGCGGGAAGCGGTTCTCGGGAACCTCGAACGAGCCGCCGAACTTCTCGCTCAAGCGGAAACGCTCGCCGTCGAGTTCGCGAAGACGCGTCCGGATTTCGACGACTTCCAATTCTTCGGGCCGTTGCGCGCCGCTCGCGCCGAACTTTGCGTCGCGCTCGGCAAACTCGACGAAGCGGAGGAATACGTCGCGAAGATGGAGACCGCGCTCCGCCGCTTCGAAGAAAGCGCCGCCGCGAACCCCGACGCCGACGCGCCGAGCCGTCGAATCCGCCGCGAAGAAACGCAAGCGTCGGTCGAACGCCTGCGAACGCTCTTAGCCGAAGCGCGCGCTTCG
>JAZQAP010000509.1:0-1983 GCA_045545275.1 Thermoguttaceae bacterium
TCGTCGATTACTTTGTCGCGAAAGAACTTCCGCTGATTCGCGCCGCGATCGCGACGGTTCAAAACGGTTCGACGCGGGTTTTGGACGACTACCTCGAGTTCGTCGGCCCGGTTTCCGCCGACGCTTGATTTTGACGCCGCGGCGCTCGGAGCGAGCGTTCGTTTTTCCCGCTCGCTCCGCGACGGCGCGCCGCGCCAAAATTAGCGCGACGTTATCGATTTAACGCCGCGCCGTCAAAAAACGCGACAAATTTTCGCGTTAAAAAGGACTCGAACGCCGTTTCGAGTCCTTTTTTTGTCCGTTTCCTTTCCGCGCCGACGCCGTTTCGAGTCTTTTCGCGTTGCGCCGTCGTCGTTTCGAGTCTTTTCGCGTTGCGCCGACGCCGTTTCGAGTCCTTTTTCGTCCCGCGTCGACGCCGTTTTTCCGTTTTCCGCTTTCGCCCGTTCTTTCCTTTCCCGCTTTCCAGTTTTCCGGAGTTTCCCTAATGCAAGACGAATGCTTGATTTGCGGCGCGCCGTTAGAATACTTGCTCGAAGACGTCGAAATGAAATGCGCCGTTTGCGGCGCGGTCGAGCGTTCGAAAACCCGTTGCGTCGCCGGCTGTTACGTTTGCGACGCTTGCCATTCGTCCGGCGTCGACGCGATTTTCGGCGTCTGCTTGGCGGAGAAGTCGCTCGACCCGCTCGCGATTTTCCGGCGACTGACGGCGCTTCCGTTCTGCAACTTACACGGCCCGGAACACCATATTATCGTCGCGGCGTCCCTTTTGACGGCTTATCGCAACGCGGGCGGAAAGCTCGACTTACGTTCGGCGCTCGTCGAAGCGCGCAACCGCGGCGGACGCGTCCCGGGCGGCGTTTGCGGTTTTTGGGGCGCTTGCGGAGCGGGCGTTTCGGTCGGCATTTTCGTTTCGATCGCGACCGGTTCGACGCCGCTCGCCGGTCGGGAGTTCGGCCTCGCCAACCTCGCGACGTCGAAGGCTTTAGGCGAAATCGGCGCGGTTGGCGGCCCCCGTTGTTGCAAGCGCGACTCCTACTTGGCGATTCTCGCGGCGGTCGAGTTCGCCCGCGAAAACCTCGGCGTCGCAATGCAAATCGCCGATTCGCTCCCGGTCGTTTGCGCCCATTCGACGCGAAACAACCAATGCCTCGGCGCCCGCTGCCCCTTTTTCCCGCAAAACCCTTAAACTCCGCCGCTTAACGCGTTCCTTCCGACGCCGCGTTCCTTAATTCGACGTTTTTTAACGATTTGCGCCGTCCTTTTTCGCCGACGTCCGCCGTTTCGCCCGATTTTCGGTTCCCTATCTCGTTTTATTTTAAACGTTTACTCCGACGCCGCCAAGTCGAGCGTTTCGACGTTCCGCTCGACGTCGCGTCGCCGCTTGGGACAAAGGACGACGGCGCCCAACGCGCCCCAATGGAAGGCGATCAGGGGCATAATCCCGAGCCCGACGGTCAGCGAGCAGTAAAAATGTTCTTCGCCGGCCGCCGCTTGGAAGAAGAGCGCGGTTTCGACGAGCGCCAACGCTCCGACGGCCGCCGCCGTCCGCCAACGCCGGAACGCCGAGGGTTCGCCCAACCTCGCCCTCGCGACCGCCGCCAGCCAAACGCCGAAAAGCGTCGCCGCGATAAGTCCCGCGATCGCAGGAGTTAAGACGCAACAGCAAACCGCCAAGGGAACCAAGGCCGTCGAGATCGCGAACGAAAGGGGCCAATCGCGCCAAAGCCTTCGGTCGCCGAACGTTACGCAGAAAAACGGGAAGTTCCAAAGAAGCCCCAAACAGAGCCAAAAGCCGTCGTCGAGCCCTTCTCGAACCCCAAACGCGAGCGCCGCAAACGCCAAAACCGCCGCGAAGTAAGCGGCGAGCCCGACTTGACGCGGCTCTTTCGGCTCGACCGCGACGCTCGAAACGCCGCCGTCGCCAACTTCGCCGCCGCTTTCGCAAGTCGTTTCCGCGTCGGCGTTTGCCGTCTTAAACGCAAC
>JAZQAP010000510.1:0-6145 GCA_045545275.1 Thermoguttaceae bacterium
TTTAAGAGTTCTTGCGATACGACTGCTCGACGACGCGCAACGCCGGGCCGAGGTCGTCGCGAGTGCGAACGTAAACGCCGACGTCGCCGGAACCCCAATGCCCTTTGTCGGTTAAGTCGAGGCAAACGCCGTCCGGGTCGACGACTTCCGGGAATTTCAGGTTAACGTGCAAACGCAACCCCTTTTTTTGAAACTCGACGTTAACAACGTTTTTTTGAACGCAAAAGACGACGTAACGCTTGCGAATTACTTGCTTTATCGCGGGAAAATGTTGGGCGAGTTTCGCGCGGAAGGCGTCGAAGAGTTCGCGGCAATCGTCGTAATAATCGAGTTCTTCGAGCGAACAAGCGTCGTTTTCCGCCGCCGCGTCATTGGCGAACGCTTGGCGCAAGTAGGCGCGGAAACGCAACGTCGCGTCGATCAATTCGTCGAGAACGCGGTCGACGTCGGCGGCGTTCGTCGGGTCGAAGTCAAATCTTTTCAAGAGGATAACGCGGTCGATTCCGTTCGGGTTCGCGTTGGCGTTCCAGTTGATCGGCGTTTCTCCGGCGAGCGTTTGCAGGTCGTCGGCGCGTTCTTCGAGCGGCGGGAGGTAAAGGGGAATCTTTTGGGCGCCGAGGTAAATTCGCAACCCGACTTGCCCTTCGGTCGGCGCGTAACGCAAGCTGAGATTGATTCCGCTTTTTCCGATTCGAATTTCAAACGCGCCGTAACTTCGCGGCGTTTGCGTCGGGAAGTCGTTAATCGCCGCCAACTTCCGCTTGAAACGCGTCCAAAATTCGAGTCGTTCGATCGGCGCGCCTTGCTCGGACTCGGAAAGCGCAAGCGCGACCGGAGCGCCGCCGTCGAGCGCCCAATTTTCGTCGAGGATTGCGAGCAACTCCGCTTGACGGCGTTCGACGATTGCCGGCGTCCAGTCGTCGACGTTAAGGAGTTGCGTCGTCAAGAGATAAGGGGACGACTTCTTGTCCGCTAAAAAGTAAGCGTCGCGTTTGGTTTTGAAGTCGGCGTTGCGCGCTTTCGAGTTGCGACCCGGCGAGAGCGGAACGAGGTTCGCGAGGCGATGCGTCCAACGGTCGCGCTCGTCCTCCGACCAACGGCTCGTCCAATAATCGGCGGTCGGAGTTTGCGGGAGGACGTGTTCGAGCGTCGCGTTTTCCCAATCGTACTCGACGCCCTGTTCGGCGAGGAACGAGTCGAGGCGCAAGACGAGATATTTGCGTTTTTTCGACGACAAATCGACGTAAACGTCGCCGGTCAAGCGCTCGTAAAAGGCGCGCTTTTCCTCCGGACGCAATTCGAGCGCGTCGCGCAAGTCGCCGATTTCCCCGGAGTTAACGGCGCGAACGACGACGGCGAACCGTTCGAAACGCCGCGTCGCGAGCGTTCCGATAAAATAAAGGGCGGCGCTCAACCGTTCGAGCTTTTCGAAAAATTCGAGAAGCGAAAGTTCCGCGAACGCGCCGCGTCGACGTTCGAGCAAAAACGCCAAGGCCGGCGGGAGCCAGTCGGAAAACTCGATTTGGTTCAAAAAACGGAGAACGCGGTTGGTCGCCGCTTTCGTTTTGTCGCCCGGGGGGAATTTAAGCGTTAAGTCGCGGAGTCGCTTAACATTTTCCGCGCAAGGAGTTAGAACGTCGTCAAAAAACGCTTGCAACTTTTCCGGCGTTCGAAAATTCGTTAATACGCTTTCCTTAAAGGCGATTAATTGCGACGTTTTGGGGTTGTCGTAGCGGTAAATTTTGAGGATATGCCCGAAAAGCTCGTTGAACGCTTTGCGACCGAGGGCGCGTTCGAGCTTTTCCCAAGTCTTGGCGCGTTCGTCGTTTTGGATTTTGCCGACGATTTCCGCTTTCAACACGTCGCTAAGGAGAAGCGGCAAACCGCGGTTGTTCAAGACGTTAAAGACGCGAAACGCCGATTCTTGCGACGGCGTTTTAACGACCGCGAAGACGCAGCGCGTCAGCAGAAAAGCGCTAAACTCTTGAACGGCTTCGTCCGAACGAAGCGCGTTGCGAACGGCGGCGCGCAACGTTTGAGCGTTGCGCCAAACGTTTTTGCGCGAATCGAGTTCCTCCAACTCTTCCGGCGCGACGTCGTCGAGCGCGGCGAAACCGTCGGCCCGTTGGACGAACTTTTCGAAGAACGGTTGGTCGACTTCGCGAAGTTTCAAACGGGGGCGCGGCGGGATTTTTTTGAGCTTGTTCGCGGGACGGTTGCAGAGCGCGTCGAGCGAACTCTTGACGTCGGCGTCCAACGCTTGCTCTCTAAGGGCCGCTAATAAAATGGTTAGCGTTGTTAACCGCTGCTGGCCGTCGACGATTTCCGCCGTCGACGACGCGTCCGCTTGAATGAGAACGATCGAACCGAGAAAATAAGGTTCCGCGTCCGAAGCGTCGGCGGTTTCGCGAAAATAGCCCCAAAGGTCTTCAAAAAGTTCCAGCGCTTGCGCTTCCTTCCAAGCGTAAGGACGTTGATAAAACGGGACGATAAAATCAAATTTATCGCAAAAAACGTCTTCCAACGTTTTTTCGGAAGCGGTAAGACCTTGGGACATAACGGTTAATCTCTTGGTTGCGGAGAAAGGGAAAATAAACAAACGGGAACGCCGAGAAAGCGGAAAGGGGAAACCGGCGTCGAGCTTGCGGGGAACGTTTTTTGAAAAACGGCGTTTTTATTTTGAAATCAAACACGCCGTCGAACGCGGAACGCTTCGACCGCGCAAGTTCGGCGTCGCGTTTGCGGAGGAGCGACGGTTTGAAAAACGGCGTCTTAATTTTAAAATCAAAAACCTCGTAAAACGCGGAAGGCTCCGACCGGGAACTGGCGTCCCGCTTGCGGAGAGCGTTGTTTTGAAAAACGTTGTCTTAATTTTGGAATCAAAACGCCGTAAAACGCGAAACGCTCCGACCGCGAAAACGCCGTCGACGTTTAAACGGCGAGGGGGCCGGGGACGTCGACGGGCGTTTTAAGCGTTGCGGAAACGTCGTTTAGTGCATCTCCGCTTCCACTTTCTTAATCGCCGGGCGGTAGTAGTGGAAGTGGACGTTCGGGTGGTCGCCGAGGAGCGACATTGGGACCGCGGCGTCGCAAATTTTGTTCGCGATCATGAACGCCGTTAAGCGCATTCCGAACGGGTTGTCGTGCGTCCCGGCTTGCCAAATGCTGACTTTGTCCGACTTCCAAGTCTCGACCGGGCCGACCGTGCAGGCTTGCGTCGGAACGTTCGCGACGTATCCGCCGCCGCTCGTTCGGGCGTTTTGCAAGATCGTGATCGGGTGAAGGTCGACGACGCGGGTCGCCAAACGACGGTATTCCTCCGGACTCGGCGGCGCGTCTTTGTAAGCGCCTTCGCGACGCAACGGGTCGTTGAACGCCCAGTGCTTGACGTCGCCTTGACCGCCTTGCATAACCGCGCAACGAATCGAGTCGTAAGTCGCCGAATACGCCGCCAAATCGCCGGACGGGAAGTGAATGTTTTCAAGCGGCATGCGGAGTTTCGGGTCGATACGGTCGAAACAGAGCGCGAAGTCGGCCTTGGCGAACGAAAGCGGGTGATCCGTGCCGACCGGGACGCCGTTTTCGACCCATTCGTCCATTCCCCAAAAATGCGCGTGTTTCAGGTTCAGCCCGATCGCGTTGACAATGCGAGCGACGAGCGGAAGCTGCTCCGTCGGCCCGATCGGCCCGCAAATCCCAACCGGATTGTCCGCCGTCGCCGCCTTCCAAGCCTCGACGTATTCGAGCGCCTCCGCGAGGTAAAACTCTTCCAGCGTCTCGTAGTAATGGACGGTAAAACCGGGGCGCGACAGCTTGAAGAGCGTTTCCTCCGTCAGTTTCGCGGCGTCGGCCAAAATTTCCGGGTCAAGGGTCGTGTAATCCCACCAATCGGGCGCGATTTTGCTCAGCGGTCTCGACATTTGCGCTTTCTCCTCCGACGACGCGCGTCGTGTTTGCGTTAAATTGAAACGATAAAAACGGTTTTGACGAAAAATAAGGAGCGAAGCCGAGCCGCACGCGTCGTCGCGACCCGATTTCGCCCCTTGAGTATAACAGTTTTGCCGCCGAAAAACAACGACTCGCCGCCAATTTTGCGCGAAAAAGAGGAAAAAAGACGGCGCGCCCAACCGACGCGCCGTCGAAAAAAGAGAAGAAAGGCGGAGGAAACGGAAAAGGACGAAACAACGCCGGTCGCGCCGGAGAGGGAGACGGGCGGCGCCGGTTTTAGCGTTTTGAATTTTCCTCTCGCGCCGGTTTTAGCGTTTGAGTCGGTTTTAGCGTTTGCGCCGGTTTCGACGTTTGTTTTTTCGCTTGCGCCGGTTTTATCGTTTTGATTTTTCCGCTTGCGTCGGTTTTGGCGTTTATTCCGACTTGTTCGCGTCTTGCGCTCGCGGCGCTTGCCAATGTTGCGCCGAATAGGCTCCGAGCCCCGCCGACGCCGGTTTTCCCGGGGCGAGACTGTTCGCGGTGAAGAAAATTTGACCGTCGACGCGCTCTTTTGTCGCCATATAGTCGAGTTGGCGGGTTAATTCTTGCGGGTCGCGCCAAGCGGGCGTCTTCGAGTTCGGGTCGACGCGGTACGCCGCCGTTCCGATGTAAAGCGCGACGTCGGTTCCTTCGGCGACGTCCGCCCACCAGTCGACCAGCGTCTTAAATTCGGCGATCTCGAACCCGATATGCCAATAGATTTGCGGCGTAACGTAGTCGATCCACTCGCTCTTCACCCAATGCCGAACGTCGGCGTAAAGGTTGAAATAACATTGGTTGCCGCGCGTGTCGCTCCCGAGCGGATGACTCGACTTGTTCGCCCAAATTCCCGCCGGACTAACGCCCCAAACGACGCCCGGACGCGCCGCCCGAATCGCCTTGCCGGCGTCGCGAATGAGAATGTCGACGTTGTCGCGGCGCCAATCTTCGACGTCGTGAAAGTCGCGGGGGAAGCGGCGGAACGTTTCGAGGTCTTCCGTCAGGTCGCGCGCCGGGTAAAAATAGTCGTCGACGTGAATCCCGTCGACGTCGTAATTTTCGACGATTTCGACCATTCCGGCGATAACGAGTCGGCGGACTTCGGCGATTCCGGGGTTTAGGTAAACTTTGCCGTCGCGCTCGAACGTCCATTCCGGGTGAAGAACGGCGGGGTTCGTTTCGGCGAGGTTCTTTCGTTGGGCGGCGCCGGTCGTAACGCGGTAGGGGTTGACCCAAGCGTGCAGTTGGAGCCCGCGACGGTGCGCGCCGTCGACCCAATAGGCGAGCGGGTCGAAATCGCCGTCCGGCGCGACGCCCTGTTTGCCGGAAACGAAGGTCGACGCCGGGTAAATTTTCGAGCGGTAAAGCGCGTCGCCCATCGGTCGAACTTGAAGAACGACGGCGGTTAAGCGCAGTTCGAGGGCGCGGTCGAGGAGGGCGTCGGCTTCGGAACGCAGTTGATCGGCGCTCAAACCGGGCTTCGACGGGTAGTCGATGTTCCCGACGGTCGAGACCCAAACGCCGCGAAACGGGGGCTTGGCGGCGACTTTATCGGTTTTGACGTTTGCGGCGTCGGGGGAAGAAGAGGCGTCTTGCGCGGCGGCGAACGTCGGAAGGAACGTCGCGGCGGCGAGACAAGCGGCGGCGAAACAGAGGAAGCGAGCGGCGAACATTGCGGAGTTCCGTTAAAATAAGGGGAGCGGGAAAAAGAGCGGGAAGCCGTCGTCGCCGCGTCGAGCGAAAAGACGCGACGCGGCGACGGAAACGACGTTAAAATCGCGTTGACCGTTAAAAACGTTAGCATCGGCGACGACAAAGCGGTTTTTATCGACTTTAACGGTTAACGCGGTTAACTCGGTTGGAACGGTCGAGGCGGCGAGGCGAGCGTCAACGGGTCGAAATTTGAATCGTGAACGCTTCGCCGGTCGTCGATTTTTCCGTTTGCGGAACGAGGATAAAGTTGTCGACGACGACCGGGTTAAACTCCGCGCCGGAAACGATTTGCGGGTCGGCGACGCGGGTCGGGAAGAGTTGGAAGAAGGGACGGTTGTTGTAATGCGAACCCTTGGCGCGGTCGAAGTTGAACGTTTCGGGACCCTTTTTCGGCTCGATCGTCAGCGTCCAAAGGGCGCGGCCGTCTTACGTTTTTTCCGATTTTAACGTTTGCGCCCAACCGGAC
>JAZQAP010000511.1:0-12795 GCA_045545275.1 Thermoguttaceae bacterium
CGAAACGGTCAGGAACGGCCAATCCTTCGCTTTTTCCGGCTTCGAGCAAATCATCGCCGGGCCGTGAATCTTCACTTTTTCCGGATTGTCGCCGCGTTCGCCCGCGCCGTGCAGGAAGAGCATCAACGGGAAACCGGCGTCGGTTTTCGCCGATTCGTTCGACGGGAGGAAGAACCAAAACTTCAGCGTTTCGGTCTTCGTTTCGTCGATCGGGTTCGGGCCGCCGAGCGGCATCGCGTCGCCGCCGGTCCAGGTTCCGCCGGTCGCCAAGGGCAATTCCGCCGACATCAAAATTTGTTCGCCCGCTTTCGGGGCCGGATTTTTCTCTTTCAAAGTTTCAGCCTTCGCGACGCTTCCCGTCGAAAACGCGGCGCAAAGAGCCGCGACCGCGAGCGCCGACGTTAATTTTGCAACACTTTTCATCTTATCAGTCTCCCGTCGACGCGGAACGTTCCTCGCCGACTTCGCACGTTCACCGATCTTGTCTAAATTCCGTTCGCGTTCCCAAACGAACGCCGTTCCTAGTAATATAAAGGAAAACGCGCCGCGACGCAAGTTTTTTTTCCGCGTTTTCTCGCTCTTTTCCGCAAAAAACAAAACGTTAAGCGTCGGAAATCGCGGCGCGACGTTAATTTAGTCAAAAGAAACAGAATAGCGAAACCGTTTGCGTCGAGAAAGCGTCAAGAAAAGAAAAAACCCCTTTGAACGCGACGAGTCGAAAACGACTTGGCGAAGGAACGGGCAAGGTATCCTAACGCCACCCAGCGCGCCGCGCTCTTCAGGGGTACGCCCGCAATTAAGCAATCGCGGCGCCAAACCGAAAAAACGCCCGTTTTTTTCTTCTCGACGCTCCGTTCCAGAAACGCAACGCGTTTATTTTCAACGCTAAAACTTAAATGCAAGTCAAAGAAAAAATTTTTCGGGAAAATTGTCGACGTTTCCCGTCGCCGCCTAAAACCGTCGAAACAAAGCGAAGCGCCGCGTTTTAAAGCGCTTCAAAACGCGGCGCCGCTCCTTTTCGCCCAATTATTCAAGCGATTTCGACGCGTCAGCGAACCAACGCCGGGACGCCTTGAATCGTCAAATGGAAATCCTCCAAAACGCCGACGGTCGGCTTTTCGAACCGAACGCGCCAAAATCCGGGTCGCGGCGGCGCGGTCGGACGGCCCGTTTTCTCGTCGACCGGAAGCGTCCAAGTCGCGATTCCGGCGATATTTTCGCTCCGCCAAACCTGTTTTCCGCTTGGGTCGAAGAGGGTCGCCGAAACGCGCTCCGCGTCGTCGCCGCTAACGCGGACGCCGAAATCGGACGCGTTATTCGGAACGTAAATCTCAAATTCGCCGGTTGTTCCGATCAAATTCAACGCCGGGCGCGCGGCGGTTAAAATCGGCGTCGACTCCGCTTCCCAACGGAACGCGTTCGCGCCGACGTCGACGGCGATTCGGAACCAACCGCTCTCCTCGACGCGAACGGCGAAGCGCGTCGAAACGCCGTCTTCCGACGCTTCGCCCGCAAGTTTCGCCCTTTTCCCGCTCGGCGCGATCAGTTCGGCTTTCGGCGCGGTCAACGAATACCGCCCGACTTGCCGCAAACGAACCGCGAACGAAACGTCGGCGCTCTTTTCCGCGTAAAACCAGCCGACGCCGCCGTTTCGGACGCGCAGTTCGCTCCGCTTTTCGTCTTTTTCCGCCGCTTTCGAACGCCAAGCGTCGACGAGTTCCGCGGTCGCTTCCTTTTCGGCGTTCAAACGCTCAAGATCGAACGGCGCGACGCGCCGGAACGCCAATTCCGGGAAGAGCCGGTCGAAATTTTTGCCTTCGAGCCGCGTTTCGGTCGCTTTTTCTCCGCGAACGATTCGGAGCGCGCCGTTAATTTTCTCCGCGCCGCAACCGTCGCCGGAACCGTCGTAAATCGAGAAAAGACGCGTCTTTTCGTTTTCCGGAGCGTCCGCGTCGACGATTTCGACGTTTTCGAACGCGACGCCGCCGAGCGGTTCGGTTCCGTCGGCGTTCGCGCGGAACGTTATCCCGGCGCCCGGCGACGGCGTTTTGTCGATAACGAAGAGCGGCGGCGTTTGTTCGTTCGCGTTCGGCGCTTCCGCGTCGGCGCTCGGCGTCGTCAAGCGAACGTCGCGGAAAACGAGCGGCCCGCAAGCGGTCGTCTTATTAATTAGCAAGATTCCGCGACCGTTCCCGAGCAGTTCGCAATTTTCGACGAGCGTTCTTCCCGGAAGCGCGCGGTTCGGCCCGCCCTTGGCCGACCAATAGAACCCGCAGCCGCGGTTCCGGACCGCGCGGCAGTCGACGATTTCGACCGTCGTTTCCGGCCCGTCGGAGTCGAGATTTCCCAAGTAAAATTGGAACCCGTCTCCGGCGTTGTTTTCCGAGAGAACGCGCCGCATCACGACGTTCGAAATTTGCTCGTCCTCGCGGTTCGGCTCGAAATCGATTCCCGATTGCGGCGCCGTCCCGAACGTGTCGCGCAGAACGCAGTCTTCGATCAGCAGCCCGTCGACGCTAATGACGCTGATCCCTTGACGGTTGTTCGCGACGCAGTCGACGCGGCGGATTACGACGTCGCGGCAAGGAACGCCCCGGGTCGCGACGCCGAGATAAATCCCGTCGCCGCCGGTTTCGGCGATTCGCAAGTTCTCTATTTTAACGTTTTTCGAGCTTAAAATCGACAGTCCGTGCCGCCATTCCGACTTCTCGTAAGGCGCTTCCCAATATTCCGGCTTGCGCATCCGGAGCGTCGCGCCGGTTCCTTCGCCGCGAATCGTCAAATTTTCGACGTTCGCCGCCCGCATTAGGGAGTCGCCCTTGGGAAGGAACGCCCCGGCTTTCGCGACGATCTCGACGCCTTCTTCCAAAACGAGTTCCAAATCGCTCCGCAACGTCAGCGGCGTTACCGTCCAAGGCGTCGCTTGCTTGTCGACGACGACCGTCCGCGCTCCGGAGTCGATCGCCGCTTGCAGAAACGCCGTCGAGTCCGCCGCGTCGAACCCGAACGCCGACGCGACGACGCGCTCCGGAACCGCCGCTCGCGCCGTTTTCTCCGTTTCGTTAGCAACCGTCGCGAGCGTTCCAACCGTTCCGCAAGTCGCCGACGCCCCTAAAATCGCGACCGCGCCCAACCAAAGCGCGACCGCCCGTTTTTTCCGTTCGTTCATTTCCTTCTCCTCCGCCGTTCATGTCGCAAGCCGTTCGCGTTTTTCCGTTCGCCGCTTAGCGTCAAATCGCCTTTGTTCTTTAAGTTTAAAGGAAACGCCGCGGAAAATCAAGCGTTTTTCCCGGCGTTCTCGACCGATTTTACAACGGCGAAGTTCGCGGCGCGGTTCAACGTTCGCCGCTCTCGCGCTTACGTCGTTTTACTTCGTTAATTCGCCTTCGACTCGCGCAAAACGCCCGCAAATACTCGCGAACCTCGTCCGAACCGGCCCGATCGAACGGCGTTTTCCCGTCGACGTCGCGAAGCGTCGGATCGGCGCCGCGTTGAATTAAACCGCGAACGTAATTGCGCGCTCCCGTCGCCGCCGCGAGATGCAGCAACGTTTCTCCGCGTTCGTTCGCCGCGTTAATCGGCGTTCCGGCGTCGACCAGTCGCGGAACCCAGCGCCAAATCCCCAACCGCGCCGCCAAAAGCGCGACCGTCTCCTTTTGCGCGTTGCAAAACGCAAGGTTCGGTCGGGCCGCCAACGTTCGTTCGAACGCTTCGTCGTCCTCTCCCCATCCGCAACAGGCGAAATGCAACGGCGTCGCCCCGTCGTTGTCCCGCGCGTCGACCGGCGCTCCCGCGTCGAGCAACGCGTCGACGATTTGCAACGGTTCCCCTAAATAATACGCGTAATGAAGCGGCGTTCTTCCATACGCGTCTCGCGCCGCGACGTCGGCTCCGGCGGCGATTAAACGGCGAACAACGTCGTCCCATCGCATACTCGCGGCGAAATGAAGCGCCGAATATCGTTCTTTTTCATCGTTCCCGACGCCGTTTCCCGGTTTAAGTCCGCGTTCGTCGAGCAAATACTCGACGACCGATTTCCAAAGGTTGGCCGCCGCCCAAGCGACCCAATCGATTTCCGGCGAAAGTTCCGCGCCGCAAGTCTCGATTAAATAACGGACGACTTCAAGTTTTGCCTCTTCCTTCAAAGAACGGACGCTCCAAAAAGGCGACAATACGTTACAACGAAGTATCGCCCCAAGAGGCGTTTTCCCTTCGCCGTCCTTCGCGTCGACGGCGGCTCCGTTTTCGACAAGAATTTTCGCGTTCTCCAACGAACCGCTCGCCGCCGCCCAATGCAACGGCGTTTCTCCTTTAAGATTCTTCGCGTTCGGGTCGAGTTTCCTTTCTTCGAGCAAATAACGCAACGTTTCCGCCGAGAACTCGCTTTCGCTTCGAGCGGCCCAATGCGTCGCCGTTTCTCCCTCGGCGTTTCTTGCGTTCGCGTCGAATCCCCTCTCGTCGAGCCAGCGACGCAAGATTTCCGGCGTTCCTTCCTCGACCGCGACGCGCAACGCCGCCGTCTCGCGCTCCGGCGCGTCGGTAAAATCGACGTTTCGCTCTTCGACGAAATATCGAACGACGTCGAACGCGTTTCCGCCGTCGTACCGTCGCCATTTCTCGTATGTCGCCGCTTCGTCGAACGCGCTTCTTTTCTTTCCCTCCCATTCCCGTTCAAAAGACGCGTTCGCCTCTTCGAGCAAATACCGAACGACGCTAAGCGCGTTGTAACGCGCGGCTTCGAACAACGGCGTTCGCCCTTTGTCCGTCGCTTTCTCAACGTCGGCGCCCGCGTCGACCAAATACCGAACCGCTTCCAAACGATCTTTCTTCGCGGCGCGATGCAACGCCGTCTCCCCCCAAGACTTCGCGACGTTTACGTCGACGCCCGATTCGACGAAACGTCGAATTTCCTCGACTTTTCCCTTCTCAGCCGCCTTAAAAAATTCTTCCAACGTCTTTTTTTCCGCTTCTTCCGCGGCGTTCTCTTTTTTCTCGCTTTCCTCTTTTTCCGCGTCCGGCGGCGACGTCGTTTCGTTTTGCGCCGCGACGTTCTCTTCCTCCGCGTCGACGATCCAGTTTTCTTTCAACAAACGCGCGACGTCGCGCCATCCCCCGCGAACGCTAAAGTGTTCCAACGCCGAAACGCCGTCTTTGTCCCTTGCGGAAATATCGACGTCGCCGCTTTTTATCCAACGCCAAACGAGCCCCCAATGTCCGCGCGACGCGGCGACCAAAAAGGGCGTTTCGTTCCGCTTGTTCCAAGCGTTCAAGTCGGCGCCGTTCTCGACCAACAGCTCGATCGCCCTTTTATCGTTCTTATACGCCGCGACGTGAAGCGGCGCGTTCGCGGCGTCCCAACTCCAATCCCAATATTCTCGTCGCGCGCTCTTGTCGAAGCGCGAGACCGCGCTTTCGGAAAGATCCGGAAAATAGTCGCCCTTCTCATACCAATTTTCTTGTTCGGCCCGCGCGTTCACGTCGGCGCCGCGTTCGATCAAGAGACGCGCCGTCTCGATTCGCCCTTCTTCGATCGCGACGTGAAGCGGCGTTTCGCCGTACTCCTTGGCGTCCGAAACGTCCGCGCCTCGGTCGAGCAAAAACTCCGCGACGGCGGTCGCGCCCGTCTCCGCCGCCTCGTGCAACGCCGTCCCGTCCAGCGTCGCCGCTCCGAGTCGACGCGCCGTCGGATCGGCGTTCAGTTCGTCGACCAAATATTTCGCCGCGTCGAGAGCGTCGGCGCGCGCCGCGGCGAACAACGCCTCCGTCAATAAATCTTTCTTCGCGACGTCGACGCCGCAACGTTCGACAAGATACTTGGCGACGTCGACGGCGTTCCCCCGCGCCGCTCCGATAAACGCGTATTCCGCCGAGGAGCGAATTCTCCCCCAACGCTTTTCCCCTTCTTTATCCGCCGCCGCGATTTTTTCCAACGCGCCCCAATCTTCGACGCCCGACTTCAACAACGCCAAATCGCCGCGTTCCGCCGCCGCGCTCAACGTTCGACGCAAACGCTTCGTTTGTTTTTCTTCCTCTTCGCGCTCTTGAAATCGTTCCAGCAAAAACCGAATAACTCCCGTCGAATTATTCCGCGCCGCGATCTCAAAATACGCGTCGCGATCTTCCGCCGACGCGAAACGCTCCGGAAACCGCTCGGCGCACGCCGCGACAAAGTCGACGTCGTCTATCGACAACGCGACGCCAAACGCCGACATACCGTCGCAACCGCCGGACGGTCGCGTTTCCCGCTTCCAAGGATCCGCGCCGACGTCGAAAAGACGCGCGATCGTCGCCGCGTTCCCCGCTTCGACGGCTAATCGCAACGGCGTTTTCCCGTTCGCGTCCAACGCCGACGCGTCCGCGCCCAACGCCGTCAAGCGGTCGACCAACGCGGCGGTTCCTTTTTCGGCGACGAAATGCAACGGCGTTCGCCGCTTTGAACCGGAAACCGCGACGTCCGCTCCGAGCGTCAAAACGCGGTCGAACAAATCCCAACGCTCTTTTTCCAACGTCCAAAATATCAACGCGTTTCGTTCGTATCGTCCGACGTTCGAAAAATACGCGTCGTCGCTCAAAAGACGCTCCAACGTCGCCGCGTCGTCGGCTCGCGTCGCCTCCCAAAGCGGCGACGGTTCCGGCTTGGGGCGCGGCGACGACGCCAAATCTTCTAAAAAATCCTCGTCTCCCGGTTCCGGACGCCCGCTTCGAAGGCGCAGGAATTTGGCCAACCGCGCCTCTTCCGATTCGGCGATCTCCAACGGCGAACGTCCTTCCGCATCCTTGGCGAAAAGGTCGGCGCCGGCTTCGTCGAGCAAATACGCCGCCGTCTCGTAAGCGCGTCGAGCGTTCGCCAGATAATAGTACTCGTCGCCGCCGTAATCGCGGGCGAAATCTTCGGCAAGCGCGACGCAATGAAGCGCCGTTCGTCCTTTCTCGTCGGTCGCCGAAACGTCCGCGCCCAGCCGTTCGATCCAATATCGAACCAGCGAAGGACTCGCGGCGGTCGCCGCCTCCCATAACGATATTCCGTCGCCGTCGTCGCCCGCCGCGCCCTTTTCAATCAAATACGCGACGCATCTTTCGCTATACGGAAGCGCCGCGCTCAATATTCCGCGAACGGACGCGCCGCTCTCGACCAACGCTCGCGTCAGCGCCAACTTTTCCTCTTCCTCTTCTTCGCTTTTGGGCGGCTGTAAATATTCGTCGGCCCTATCCATATCGAACGCCCAGAAGAGCGGCGTTTTTCCGGCGTCGTCTTCGACGTTCGGGTTCGCGCCGCGTTCCAACAAATAGCGAACCGTTTCGAGACTTTTATATCGCGTCGCAAGATGCAACGCCGCTTCGCCGTTAACCGCGTCAAGATCGGCGCCCAATTCCTCGACGACGTAACGAATCAGCGACAAATTATCGCTCAATACCGAAGCGGTCAACAGCGTTCCCCACGAACCGCAAAGAGCGATATCGCCGTCTCCCGCCTCGAACATATAACGGACGATTTCTTCGTATCCTCTTTCCGCCGCGTCGTGAAGCGCGCAATTGCATTCCTCGTCGTCGTAAATATCGCGCCCCTCGATTTCGACGTAATACTTAACGTCTTCCAACAAACCATCTTGAATCGCTTTGCTAAAACTAACGCTTGGTCGCGTCTTTTCCATCGCTTAGTCTCCGATTATCTAAAAAATAAGAAAGAGGCAAACGGCGGCCCGAAATCGCCGCCGTCATTAAATATAAGACCGCCGCGTTCTCCTAAGCGACGCAAATTTTTCGCAATATAGAAATATTTCGAGTAAATTTAAAAAAAGAAAAGCTCCGCCGCGACGGGCCAAGACGCGCCGCCGACTTTTTCGTCGACGACGCGTTATCAAACCGTTTTAATTAACGGTTTCCGTTCCATTTCTTCGCGCCCGGTTTCGGGTAGTTTTTCGACGCGTCGTCGAGAACGAGCACCCAGTCGAGCGTTTCGCCCGGCGTCGGCGGGAGGAAACTCCGTTCGCCGGTATTTTCAAATTCGCCGATCAGCTTCGCTTCGCCGGTGCGCGGATCGAACCAATGCGCGCGGATTTTTTTCGCGCCCAACGCTTCCGTTTTGACGGTAAACTCGCGCCCGAGCGGAACATAGACGAACGCGTAAGTTCCCGCTTCGTCGCGAGTCGCCGCGAAACGACGCGTTCCGGCGCCCGGGATCGAACTTTGAATCCGATCGGCGACGATCAGCGACATATCCGGAATCCGCGTCAGGAACGGACGCGACTCGATCAACGCTTTGCCGTATTGCATTTGCGCGGCGCCGGGCGCTTCGATTCCTTCGCGCCAACTCGTCAGCGGACGGTTAACCTCCCATTGCGCCGGGTCTTCCGGATCGAACATCTGCCAAATCGAGTGGCAGCCGTAAGTGTGCCCGAACGCGCCGTTGAACAAGTCCCAATAGAGCGGGCGGCGGACGTCGGCGGCGGTCGTGTGCCCGAGATTGTCCGGATTGAACGCGACCGGGTGGTCTTCGTAAACCGGTTCGCCGTCGAGAATCGGCTTTACCGGCGTTCGTTCGTACTCGCGGCGCGTTCCGTCGTAAGTTCCGTATTCGACGCCGTGTCCGTTTTGCCGCATATTAAAGTCGAGCCAATCGTCGTTGTGGAAGTAATCCGCCGAACTCCCGCCGCCGCGCGGGTGGAACGTGCGCAGGTGCGCGCCGCCGTCGCCTTGTCGCAAACCGCGCGCCATCGCGACGACCGTCGCCCGTTCTTCGTCGTTATCGATATTTCGGTCGCCGCCGAGAATCCAAACGATTCCTTTGTCGCGGTAACGTTCGCCAAGCCAACGCCCGTAACGCTCGGCGTTTTCCGGGTTGAAGAAGCCGCCTTGGTCTTTCTTCCACCAACGTCCCCAAGTCGGCAAGAAACCGACGTAAATCCCGCGCTTGTTCGCTTCGTCGACGACGAAATCGACGTGATCCCAATAATCGTTGTTCGAGCCCGGAACGGTCGCCGGTTCGACCGACCGCAAATCTTTAAACGGAAGGAACCCGTAAGCGTTCGGCTCTTTCGGGCCCTCCAGCTCCGCGACCGCGACCGCTTGCACGACCGTAAAACCGCGCTCTTGACGGTTGTCGAGATAACGAACGACTTCCTCGCGGTTCAAGCGGTGAAAAAGTTCCCAAGCGGTGTCGCCGAGCCAAAAGAACGGCGCGCCGTCTTCGGTCGTCAAAAGGCGCCCGTTTTCGCTCACTTTCAAACGCGGAAGCGGTTTCGACTCCGCCCCTTGCGCCGAACCGCCGAAAAGAACGGCGCCCCCGACGACCGCCGCCGTCGCGACGCTAAGAAACGCCCGAATCCCGCTGAAGTTCCAAGTTGTTTTTCTCATTCAAACGCTCCTTACTAAAATGTTTTTCAAAAAATAAAAAGAAACGCCGGAACGTCGGCGCCCCTCGAAAGTTTAAACCCCGAGAAACGCTCGACGTTTCGGCGTCGCCAAAATCGCTAACTAATCAAACGCCGGAACGACGGCGAGCGCCGTCCGCGCCGCGACGATTAGAGGCTCGCGTCGGTTTCGCCGCCGGCGCGGGTGCCGATAGCGCCCCAAACGCCGTAAGGCGATTTCCCGCCGTAGTCTTGCGGACGCGCTTTGTTCGGCGCGACGTCCGGCGCGGAAATCGATTGGTTCCCGGCGTCGACCGTTTCGCTAACGAAGCGCACCGAACCGTCGCACATCACCGCGTTGACGCCGCCCGAGTGGTAGCTCGAAGCCGCCGCGATGCACCAGTCTTCCGCGCTGCCGTTCGCGCAGGACGGCGAGTTCGGCGGGAGAATCGTAAAGAACAGCGTGTAGTTCCCGTTGCAGTCGCCCCAACGATAACCGTTTTGCCAGTCGCCGCTCCCTTGCGCGCTCGTGCCGGAAACAAATTCGCCGTTCGAACCGCGAACCGCCGCGCAGTTGACCGGTTTGAAGCCGAGGGCCGGCCAGTCGCAGGAGTGCGAACCGAAGTTTCCGCCGAGAATCGCGATACCGCCCTTTACTTTGTTAACCGTGGAGCCCGTGCCGATGCAGACTTCGGACGCGAACATCGTGTTCGACGTGCCGTCGGTGATCGCGGCGTAGTTCAAATTGATTTTGTTGTTGTCGGCGCCGACGCCGCGACATTCGTCCCATTCCCAACCCATCGCGATGTCGCCGCAGTTGATGCGGTAGCTCGTCGGTTGGATTTGACCGTCGCCGCGTTGGGCGCCGCCGTCCGACGGACAATGGAACGCGTCGATTTTATTGATCCAGATGAAATCGCGGTTGCTATCCCACGGCACGGCGTTGCGACCGTCTTCCGCGTCGCCGATAAAGTCGTTGTACATCGCGCTTTGCTCGATGAACGGAAGCATGACCGTCAAGTACGACCAGCGTTCCCAGCTTCCGTTGTTCGACGCGAACTTCTTCAAAATGTATTGCGCGGAACGAGCCGGAAGCATATCGTTGACGTCGTGGAAGTTTTGCGCGGCCAAACCGAGTTGTTTCAGTTGGTTCGTGCATTGCATACGACGCGCCGCTTCGCGAGCCGCTTGGACGGCCGGAAGAAGCAAACCGATCAAAATACCGATAATCGCGATAACGACCAACAGTTCGACAAGGGTAAAACCTCGACGTTTAGACATAGCTCAACCTTTCAAAATTTACGATCGTAAAATAAAAAAATACGTCGACCGCGCCCGTTTTTCAAACCGGAAACTAAGGAAAAATCGCTTCGCAAGCGGACGCGGTCGACTTTAAGCGGCGAAACGACCGAAAATTCGGACGCTTTTGCCTCTCGCCGCTTTTATTCTTCTTTTATTTTAACCATTTATTTCAATAATCTCAAGCGATTAACGACCTCAAAGAAAAATTTTCTCAAAAAATTTTCTTTTTCAACGAAACATTTTCATAAAACCGGAAACGCTCGACGCAACGGTTGGGCAATCTAGGCGCTTTACGCTAAACACGCAAAAAAAATCGCCGAAACGTCGCCGCTCCGCAAAGAGCGAACGAACGTTTCGGCGTTCGTCGGAAACGTCGCTTAACGCGAGCGCTTAAAACCTCAAATCATTCGTCTTTGAGGTCGAAGTCGAATTTATTTTTCGACGCGTCGTCGGTAACCGTAATCGTCAACGGCGTGGCGGCGGCGTTGGAATAAATTTCCGGAACGAGACTTTCGCCGGCGGGGCCGGTGCCGCTGAGGCCCTTGGCGCGGTTGCGTTCTTGGAGTTCGTCGTAAGTGATTTCGCCCGCTTCGTAGGCCGCTTGGTCGGGATCGACCACCGCTTCGCGCTTCGAAATCGTAACCTTGTATTCGCCCGGAAGGAGCCCTTCGCCGACGCTCCCGGAGGTGGCCGAGTACGCGCCTTGCGCGTCGGTCATCGCGCTGCCGCTCGCGCCGCCTTGAACGCTCGGGATGAAGACGACCGTCGCGCCTTCGACCGGTTCGCCGTTGTAGGTAACGACGCCCGTCGTTTTACGATGGCCCGTGTCTTTAGCGCAACCGGAAACCAAAACCGCGCTCGCCGCGATCGCGAGCAAAACCAACATTTTCATTTTCATCGTTAACATTCTCCCGCGAACGCCGCGCGACGTTTCGCCGTTATTGGTTGAAAATTTAAATTAATAAACGCGCCGACGCAAACGAACGTTCGCGGCGGCGCGATCTTTTCGGCGCGACGCGACGTTAAGCGCGCCGCGTTTCTTCGCTCTTATTAAAGGGTCGTGTCGGTTTCGCCGCCGGATTTGGAGCCAAGCGCGCCCCAAACGCCGTAAACCGATTTGCCCGCGTAGTCTTGCGGACGATCTTTGTTCGGGCAAACGTCTTGCGCGTTCTTCGATTGGTCGCCCGCGTCGACCGTTTCGCTAATGAAGCGAACCGAACCGTCGCAGAGAACCGCGTTCACGCCGCCCGAGTGATAGCTCGACGCGGAAACGATGCTCCAGTTTTCGAGCCCGACGCCGCAAGACGGGGAGTTCGGCGGGAGCATCGTGAAGAAGAACGTGTAAACGCCCATGCAGTCCGCCCAACGCGTGCCGGAAAGTTGGTTGCTCGTCGTGCCGACGCTCGTGCCGGAAACGAATTCGCCGTTCGAACCGCGAACCGCCGCGCAGTTGACCGGACGGAAGTTGATGTTGCCGTGGTTGCTGATGAGCGCGATACCGCCCTTCACTTTGTTCGTCGTGCCGGCCGAACCGATGCAGGCTTCCGACGCGAAAATCGTGTTCGACGTGCCGTCGGTGATACCGGCGTAGTTCAGTTGGATTTTATTGCCGTCCGACGCGACGCCGCGGCATTCGTGCCATTCCCAAGACATCGCGATATCGCCGATTTTGATGCGGTAGCTCGTCGCTTTGAGTTCGCCTTCGGCGCGATTGCCGTTGCCGTCCGACGGGCAAAGGAACGCGTCGATTTGGTTCATCCAAACGCGACGTTGACCGGTGCCGTGCGGGTCGTCGGTCGTCCACGGAGACATACTGCCGTCTTCGAGGTCGCTAATGAATTGTTGGTACGCCGCCGTTTGTTCGATGTACGGAAGCATCGTCGTCATATACGAGAAACGCTCGAACGAGTTGCCGTCGCGATTATATTTTTTCAGAATGTGTTGCGCGGAACGGTTCGGGAGGTGGTTGTTGACGTCGTGGAAGTTTTGCGCCGCCAAACCGAGTTGTTTCAGCTGGTTCGTGCATTGCATACGACGCGCCGCTTCGCGAGCCGCTTGAACAGCCGGGAGAAGAAGACCAATCAAGATACCGATGATCGCGATAACGACCAACAACTCGACAAGGGTAAAACCTTGGCGTTTA
>JAZQAP010000512.1:0-4574 GCA_045545275.1 Thermoguttaceae bacterium
GAAGTCGACGCGGCGAAAAACTTCCATTACCAAACGGCGCAAAACGTCGAGTACGCGGTTCTGGTCGGCGGGTACCCGGTCGGCGACGACCTCGAACTCCAAAAGACGCTCGCACGCCTGCGACGCTGCCAACCGGAATCGCTCAAAGACGACCCGGCGAGCAAAGCGCTCGCGCAAAAATTCCAAGAGATGGCGCGCCAAGACAAAAAATACGCCGGTTACGGCCCGATGGGCGGCGCGTTCGCGGTTCCGAACCCGCTCCTGCCGAAGGAATTTTTCAACCAAAAAGGGATCGTCGACTCCTACGTCGAGAAGCTGAACTCCGACGGCAAATACAGCCTCTTGAACAACGATAAGTTGTACACCGTTCGAATCGCGACTTTCTCCGGCGACGTCGCGATGTACAAAAACACGCAGGGCCCGAAAACGGACGAAATGCAAAGTCGCCTCCGATACGCCGGGTTGCGCGCCGCCGCCCTTTGCGAAGCGCTCCGAAGCGCCGGCGTCGAAGCTTGGGAGTTTCACGACCGCGACTGCAGCTTCGTTACGATCGGTTCCTTCGACTCCTACGGCGTCGAGCAAGCGAACGGTCAAATCGAGCTGAACCCGAAAATCGATCAGATTATGAAAAAATACGGCGGCAAACTCGTCAACGGCGAAGACGGTCGCTCGAAGTACCGCGCCTACACGGTCGTCGTCGACATTCCCGACCCGGAATCGACCGCGCTCCGTCCGAAAAAGAAGCGACTCGAACTCGCCTGCGACCTGCGCCCGGTCATCATCGTCGTTCCGCAACGCTCCGGCGAAGCGAGCGTCCGCAAGATCGCGCTGGCTCAACAAAAGATGCGCAAGGCGCAACGCCAAATCGAAGAGGCGAAAGCCGAACGCGCGCTCGCCGTCGCCGACGCCAACCTGCGCGACGTCCAACAATACGACGGCGAAACGATGGACGCCAACGATCTCGTCCGCTCCGTCGCCCAGGCGCTTCAACGAAAAAATACGGGAATGACCGCCGAAATCGCGTTGGTCGAAGCGCAAAAAGCCGTCCGCGCCTTTGAGACGACCGGCCAAGTTCCGGCGATTCTCCAAGACCTAGAAACCGCCCAAATCGCGCAAACCGCTCCGACGAACGCCCCGTATTCGGCGCAAGCCGCCCAACCGACGCAAAACGCCGCCGCGCAAACGCCGTACAATCCGGCGCAAACCGCTCAAACGGCGCAAACTCGCCCGAACGCGCAAGCGCGTCCTTACGGCGCCGCCGCTCCGGTTCGCTCCGCGCAAAAACCCGCCGCTCCGACTTATTGAGCGGTTCAACGTTAACGGTCGCGTCGAATTTAACGCCCGACGCGATTCCTCCGAACGCCGCGTCGGTCGCGATTTTCAACGCCGACGCGCTTTCCGAACGGTCGCGACGATTTTCACCGTTTTTTCGTCGCGACCGTTCTTTTCGTTCCTCGCCGCCGCGCCTACCGTTCTTCTCTATTTTTCCCATTTCTCCAACCGACGAAGTTGTATCTTTCTTTTTTGCCTCCGCCAACGCGAAAAATTACCCGAATTTAGCGTTTGCAACGGAAAAATCGACTAAATGGCGCTTTTTCGCGGGCGTCCCCTTGCGATTTCTCGACGACGTGTTATTATAAAGTCGCCCTTGACGGAGGGCGTTCGACCGTTGCTTTCCGGGGGAGCCTACAACTTTGCCCGATGGCGCCTTAAACGATCGAAAGTCGTTTTCGCGTAACGTCTTGCGCGACGCGCCGGCCCTCGCGCCGCCTCGTCGAAATTCAAGTCGTCGGCGTTTCGGCTTTCAAGGTTGCCGCACTTGTTTTTCGGGCTGCCCACTAAGATTGTCGAACGCCGCCGTCAAGGGTTTTTGTTTTCTTGCGCCGCGCGTCGAGAGCGAAATCGGCTCGACGACTTTAACGATTCTTTCGATTATTCCGCTTCGTCGTTTTAAATTGCCTCTTTCTCGCTTAAAATTCGGCGGAAAAGGGGAAAAAATTCGGTCGGCGGCGCTTGATAAACCGCGACAATATGCGAAAATAAAAAAAATTTTGCCGTCGGCGCATACTTAGCGCGCCCCCTCTCTCCTCCTCGTCTCGCCGTCGACCGTTCGCGTCGACGAACCGCCGCCCCGCGACGTCGGGAGCGTTTCGAGACGACCAAAAACGAAACGATTATAACGATTACAATGAGCGCAACCCCCGCCCCCTTCCTGTTCGACGCCGCCGCGCGCGCCGACCGCCCCCACCTCCAAACGTCGGCGCCGCTTCCTATGACCGCCGAAGAAATGCAAGAACGCGGTTGGGACGAAGTCGACGTCGTCTTCATCACCGGCGACGCTTACGTCGACCACCCGAGTTTCGCCGCCGGTCTTCTCGCTCGCGTCGTTGAAGCGGACGGTTTCCGCGTCGCCGTTTTGAGCCAACCGGACTGGAACGACGTCGTCGACTTCCGCCGCTTCGGTCGTCCGCGCGTCGCGTTTTGCGTTAGCGCCGGGAATATGGACTCGATGCTGAACCATTACACGGCGAACCGCAAAATCCGCAACAACGACGCTTACGCGCCGGGCGGCAAAATCGGCAAGCGTCCCGACCGAGCGACGCTCGCCTACTGCCAACGTGCTCGCCAAGCGTTCCCGGGCGTTCCGATCTTGACCGGCGGCGTCGAAGCGTCGTTGCGCCGCCTCGCGCATTACGATTATTGGAGCGATAAAGTCCGCCGCTCGATCGCGCTCGATTCGAAGTGCGACCTCCTAATTTACGGGATGGGCGAGCGTCCGCTCCTCGAAGTCTTGCGCCGTTTGGCCGCGGGCGAAGAGATCGGCTCGATTCGCGACGTTCGCGGGACGGTCTACCGCCTCGGTCGCAACGAAGACCTGCCGGAAGAGTCGGCGACGATCGCGCACCTCCCGAGTTTCGAAGAGGTCGAAGAAAACTCGAACAAGGGCAAAATGCGCTTCGTCAAGATGACGCAGCTGGCTTACGAGAACCTGAACCCGTACCGCGCGAAAACGCTCGTCCAAGAACACGGCGACGAGGCGATCGTCGTCAATCCGCCGTCCTTCCCGCTCTCGACGGAGGAGATGGACGCCGTTTACGACCTGCCGTACACGCGCAAGCCGCACCCGTCTTACGCGGAGCCGATTCCGGCGGTCGACGTCGTTCGCGCGTCGGTTCAGAGCCATCGCGGCTGTTTCGGCGGCTGTTCGTTCTGCGCGATCACGGCGCACCAAGGCAAATTTATTCAAAACCGGAGCGAAGCGTCGATTTTGAAGGAAATCCGAACGCTCGCCGAGGAAGCCGGGGGCGATTTCGTCGTCGCCGACTTGAGCGCTCCGACGGCGAATATGCGCGGAATGGCCGGAAAAGACCGCGCGCTTTGCGAACGTTGCGTCCGTTCGTCCTGCCTCTGCCCGACCCTTTGCCCGAACCTGAACGCCGACCATACCGCGATCCGTTCGCTGATGAAAAAAGCGCGCGAAACCGAAGGCGTCAAAAGCGTTTACATCGCGTCCGGAATCCGAACCGACTTGGCGAACCTTTCGCCGGAGTTCGTCGGCGAGTTGGCGACGCATCACGTCGGCGGTCATTTGAAGACGGCGCCGGAACACGTCGACGACGACGTTCTGCGCTTGATGAACAAGCCGCAAATCGGCGATTACGAGCAATTTTGCGAACTCTTCGCCGACGCGACCGAAGCGGCGGGCAAGGAGCAGTATCTCGTTCCGTATTTGATCGCCGGTTTCCCGGGCTGCACGATCAAAGCGATGGTCGCCGTCGCCGAATACCTCCGCGATAACGATATTCAACCGGAGCAAGTTCAAGATTTCATTCCGGCGCCGTTCCAACCGGCGACCTGCGCTTATTATACCGGAATCGACCCGATCACCGAGAAGCAAATTTACGTCCCGCGCGGCCTGCGCGAACGCCGCCTCCAACGCGCGTTGCTCCACTTTTACAACCCGGAATTTTATCACGACGTCAAGTCGGCGCTCAAAGCCGCGAAACGCGAAGATCTGATCGGCGACGGCCCGGACGCGTTGATTCCGGCGTACCCGCCGAAAGCGTCGTCGTTGCGCCAAACGTCTCGCGTCAAACGACTTAAGCGCAAGGAAGAACGCGAAAAAGCGTTAAAAGAACAACAACGTCAAACGTTCGAGTCGCAACAAGGGAACGAACGCGGCGGCAGGCGGTTCGGTCGCGCGACGTCCGGCGGCGGGTACCGCGCGGGCGCTCGCGAGTTCGGACGCGACGGCGGCGGATTCCGACGCGACTTCAACGGAGAACGTCGCGAAGGCGGATTCAAACGCGATTTCGACCGAAACGAACGCCGCGAAGGCGGATTCAAACGCGATTTCGACCGAAACGAACGCCGCGAAGGCGGATTCCGACGCGACTTCAACGGAGAACGCCGCGAAGGCGGATTCCGACGCGACTTCAACGGAGAACGTCGCGAAGGCGGATTCAAACGCGACTTCAACGGAGAACGCCGCGAAGGCGGATTCCGACGCGACTTCAACGGAGAACGTCGCGAAGGCGGATTCAAACGCGACTTCAACGGAGAACGCCGCGAAG
>JAZQAP010000513.1:0-5920 GCA_045545275.1 Thermoguttaceae bacterium
CCCCCCTCGGCGGCTAAAACGTCGACGACGGAGCCCTTGTCTAAAATCCCCCGTTCCCGTAAAAGCGCGACGGCGAGCGCCCCCAACGCGTCGCGAAGCGGAACGTCGTTCTCGTCGACGAACTCGACAAAACGTCTTATAAACTCGACGTTTGCGCGATTCGTCAAATATTCGACCGGAACGCGGCGCTTTGTCGAACAAGTTTTGTTCGCGCGCTTCGTCAGCCGACCGCTCGGGTTCGCGCCAAGACGTCGCCAATTCCGCAACGTCGATTTCGACGCGTTCTTTATCGCCGCTTCGTCGATCGTTCCTCCTTGCGTTTTCAACTTTCGCCGTCTTTCTTTTAAGAACGCAACGCAAGCGGACGCCGCGCTTTACGTCGTCCGCTTGCCGTTAAATTTCAACGTCGAACGCTCCAAACGCTCGACGCGCCGTCGCTTAAACCGCCGTCAGATTTTCTTGTAAATCGCCAAGAAGAAGGAACGCGGCGCGAGCTTCACTTCGAGCTTCGCAAGTTCCGCTCCGCTAACGACTTCCTTCGTTCCGTCGAAATACTCGACTTCGTATTTCGCCGTCGGGTCGACCGCCGGGAGTTCGAACGTTTTCGTTTCCTCCGGCGCGTCGGCGCGACGGAAAACAAGCGCGAACCCGTCGTTTTCGGTCGGACGATGCAGCGACCAACCGCACCAAACGTCGTCGGCGGCGCCGGTTTCGTCGGTCAACGGGTAAAAGTCGCCCATATAATACGCTTGCAGACGCGCCGTTAGGCCGAACATCTTTTGGAACCAAGCGGTTTCGGCGTCGGTAAACTTGCGTCGAACGATTCCGCCGTCGAAGTCGGTCGGAGTGAAAACGGTTCCGGACGAAACGACGCTCATGAAGCCGTAATCGTCGCCGACCGCGACGCAGTTCGTTTCGCCGCCTTGGAACGGAAGGAACGGCGTCGAGTTGAGCGTCATATTTTGACCGAGATTAATCGCCGTGTCGCCCGGTTTCATTCCGATGAAATAGTCGCTGCGGCAGTACGAATGCGCTCGGCGAACCATCTCGAAGTCGATTCGGCGACCGCCCGACGCGCAGTTTTCGAGCAGAATGTTCGGGAAGCGCGCCCGCATATCGTCCAAAAACTTGTACAGCGCGGCGACGTGTTTCGCTTCGACCGCTCCGACGCGATCGGCGCCCTCTTTCGCTTCGAGCCGCGCCCAGAAACCGGTCGGCTCCATATTGAAGTCTTGGCGGTAAACGTCGATCCCGTGTTTCTCGATCGTTCCGTAAACAATGTCTTGAATGCGCTTTAACGCTTCCGGATTCGCGTAATTGTAGAGCGCGCCCTCGACGAAATCGGGGTTCTCCTTCACGACCGGCGCCGACTCGTGAACGCGCTCCGGCTCGAACCAAAGGAGGAAGCGCATTCCGGCCTTATGAACGGCGTCGGCGATCGGGAGGAGGTCGCCGGTCGGGTGCGTCGTCGTGTTGACGCGCCAATCGCCGACGAAGCGGTACCAATCCGGCCCGCAGTTCGGGTAAGGGTCGGTCTCGTGCGGCGCGCCGTACCAACCGGCGTCGACCCAGTACGTGTCGCAAGGAATCCCGGCGTCGAGGCGATACTGGAGAATATCGAGCATCATTTGCGGCGTTTTGTTCCCTCCGCCGGCGGTGATCGCGAGAATCGGCGGGACGATCTTTCCTTCGGCGTCGCGCGGCGACATATGTTCGCGCATGAAGCGGTGAACGACCGTTTTGAATTCGCGGCGCGTTTTCCCGTCGCGTTCAAAAACCAAAACGGACGGCTGACGGAGCGTTTCGCCCGGGTTGAGCTTCATTCCGCAACGCTCCATTCCGAGTTCGACGCGCAAAGCGCCGCCTTCGTTGACGAAGCGCGCTTTCCAGTCGCCCGTCCAACCGATCGCGAAGAGCGCGCCGGTTTTGTCGTCGAAACTCGCGTCGATAAAGGGGGTGAATTCGCTCGACGACCGCCCGCTCGGCGTCGCGAACGTCTTTTCGTCGCCCGCTTTCAAAACAAATTGGAGCGGCGCGAAGTCTTCCGGAACGCACGTCGAGCCGCGGAGCAGGTCGAGCGTCGCGGTCGAGTCGGCGTTCGGGAGCGCGAACGAATCGGCGAAAACGCGCAAATTTTGAACGACGTCGGTCGGCTCCGTCGCGGAGAGATTCGTCAGCGACGTCGAGATTTCGCGAACCGGGAAGCCGTCGAACGTTCGGACGCTAACGTCGAGCGCAAGTTTGCCGTCCGCCGCGACGTACCGCGTCGCCGAAACGTCGCCGTCGACTTTCGTTTCCGCCGCCGCGACGCCGGTCGCGTAAGCGCCGTCGAGCGCAAACGGGGCTTTAACCGCTTCCGCCGCCCAAGCGTTCCCGGTCGAAGCGACCGCGACCGCCGCCAATATCCAAAAGAACCAACGTTGTTTCATCATTTCGCCTTTCTTGGTCGAGATTTCGTCGAAATTTTTTCCGGTCGCGCCGCCGCGAACGCCGAACGCCGCCGACGTTAAATCGGGCCCCAAATAACGGTCGCGCCGCGTCCCGCTCGCCGCGCAAACGTCGAAAACGCCGCGCCGCAACGTTAAGAATACCGGACGCGAAGCCGTTTGTCAACTAAATTTCCCCGATAAATTCCGACGGCGCGGAAAAAACGACGCAAAACCGGAAATAAAATCGAAAAAAATCGAGGAACGGCGCGAAAATCGGTAGACGTAAAGGCGAAAAAAGATTAAAATAGAGTCGGAACGTTTTCGGACGCTTCGGTCGCGTCGCGCCCCGTCTTCAAGTTTCGCTATTTTCTCCGTTTGACGCGTTTTAACGTCGCCGACGCTGTTTCGTCGCCGTTGAACGCTCCGCTTCGCCGCTCGATTTGCCGTCGAACGCCGCAAGCGGCAAAAGAAACGTCAAAAGCGTTAAAAACGGACGGGCGAAACGCGAAACTTGGGAACGCCGCGCCGTCGCCGAACGTCTAAACGTCGCCAGCCAACTCTTCGACGAACGCCGGGACGTCCGGCGGGCAAGCGTCGAATCCGCTTCCGTTTCCGTCGACCGCGCCTTTTTCGTCGGTCGCAGCCGCGTCGTTTTCGGACGTTTTTCCGTCGAGCGCCGCGTTTCCGGAAGCCGAGTTGAACCAGCAACGGAGCGAAACAAGACGATGACCAAGAGCTTATTTTCCCGCCGATCGAACGCCCTGTCGCCGCGCCGCGGTTTTACGCTTCTCGAAATTTTGACGTCGATCACGTTGGCGCTGACGCTGATGTACGCGGTCGCCCGCATCTTCAGCAACGTCGGCGGCTCGATGAACGAAACGATGAGTTCGATGGAAATGTCGAACGCGTTGCGCAACGCGAAAAACCGCTTGACCGCCGACCTCGAAGCGACGTCGGTAACGCTCGCCCCGCCGCGCAACTCCCGCCGCGACGAAGGGTTCTTCTGTTACGTCGAAGGAATGGGCGGCCCGTTCGACCGCGTCGCGCCGGCCGCGCCCGCCGGAAACGGCGGAAATCCGTTTTCCGTCGGCGACGTCGCGATCGACTTGGAACGTTTTCAAACGACGAACGACGTCGACGCGAACGGCGTCGCGGAAGCGGTCGACACGACCGTCGGCGACCTCGACGATATTCTCTCCTTCACCGCGAAAGCGCCGGACGGCCAACCGTTCCGCGGGCGTTTTATCGAACCGGTTTACGCGACCGCGACCGACGCCGACGGGAACGTTTATAAACAAATCGTCGACGGCGTCCCGACGACGATCGAATCGGAATACGCCGAAATCGTTTGGTTCGTTCGCGGAACGACGCTCTACCGCCGCGTCTTGCCGCTTGTCTCGAACGAACGCCTCCAAGAGAGCTTCGAAGCGTTGAAACAAGCGGCTTTTATTTCCGACTCCCCGTTCTCGGGCGTCGCGTATGAAAACGTGCGGCACGGCTTCGGTTTTTACCAATATTACGACGTCTCCGTTCATATGGGCGCGGACGGCGTCCTCGCGGCGAATACGCTCGGCGACCTGTCGAACCGCGAAAACCGCTATTTTTATTGGAACGCCTGCGGTCAAGCTCTTCACCCGGATAATTCCAATTTGGAACGCGGCCCCCTCCCGTTGCACGGCGCGAACGGCGCTTGGTATTGGCTCCGAACGGCGACGCTCCAAGAAAGCGCGGCGCCTAATTTCCGCGCGGGCGCTCCGTTCGGGCGGCACAGCGACGCTCGCGACTCGCAAGTAAAAATCGCCGACGGTTCCTTCAACGGCGCGGCGCGTTCGGACGTCGACTCGACCGGCGGCGCCGGAAGCGGTTTCCGCAACGACGGAACGACGAACGACGCGTTTTGGGCCGGTTTCCAACAGGAACTGTCGTTGACGACGGACGGCTCGACCGCGTTGGCGTCGGGAACGTACTCGGCGAACGCGCTCCCGGTTCTCGGCGCGCCGTTCATTAATTACTGGGATTCGCCGCATGTTTGGGATCAAGTCGACCCCGAAACCGGCGACCTGCGCCGCAACGCCGAAGACCTCCGCGCCAACGGTTATAACAAAGATTTGACGCTCAACCAAGACGTGATGCTGACGAACGTTATTAGCTTTAACGTTCGCGTTTGGGACGAAAGCGAAAACGCTTACGTCGACCTCGGTTCCGGCGTCCGCGACGGCTCCGCGGTCGTCGACGACCCGAACGACTTGCGCTCTTACGGACGTTGGTCGGATTATACGAACTCGCTCTTCCTCCCCTGCGTTTACGACACTTGGACGGAGCAATACCAGCGCGACCTTTACCTTTACGACGATTATATGTCCGCGACCGTCGCCGGTTATACGCGACTTGCGAACGGTTCGCTCGCCGACGTTCCGCTCGACGCGACCCCGACTTCGGCGCAGCTCCAAAATTATCCGCCGCCTTACGACGTTCCGCTCAAGAGCGTTCAAATCGAGATTCGCGTCTTCGACCCGCGCTCGAAAGCGATTCGCCAATCGACGTTCGTCGTCGACCTGTCGAAAATCTAAGCGGCGACAAGCGTTAGTTTAACGCGCCCAACAACGAAAACCGGCGAGAGCGTTTTTAAGCGTTCCCGCCGGTTTTTCTTTCTTACCGACGCGGGCTTGACAACGGTTTAAACATATGCTATATTTAATGTATAAAACGACAAGAAAATTAAAGGCCGCTTATGAATTATCGCGAGCTAATCAAAGAACTTAAAAAATTGGGTTGGACGTTCGACCGCCAAGGTAATGGAAGCCATGAATTTTACGTCAATCCCGATTTCGACTATGTTATCGTCGTCGCTAATCACGGATGCAAAGAGATACCGACGGGAACGGCGAAACGTATTCTAAAAGACGCGCGCGGCGAAGGGCGACAAAAATAATAGGAGCGAGAACAATGTTGAAAGCAAGATACGTTTTCCCGGTCGTTTTCGAATACGACGCCGACGTCGGGTACGGCGTTTCCGTTCCCGATCTTCACGCTTATTCGGACGGACGAACGTTCGAGGAAGCGGTCGCGAACGCCAAAGACGCGATCGCCGCCGTTTTGTACGATATGCATAAACGAGGCGTCGAAGTTCCGGCGCCGTCGCCGATTACGGAAATCGAGTTGGCGGAAAACGAGCGCCTTTGCGCGGTCGAAGTCGATATGATTCGCTACGCCGACGCGCTCCAACAACGAAGCGTCAACCGAACCGTCACGCTTCCCTGTTGGCTTAACGACGAAGCCAAGAAAAGCGGAATCAACATTTCGCAACTGCTGCAAACCGCGCTCATACAAACGCTTGCGTTGCAAAAATAAAACAGCCGCTTTTTTCCCCGCCGCCGACAAAAAATGCGTCGAGTTTTCGCTCGACGCTTTTTCGTCGCCCTCTCGGAACGCTAACCGTTCGCGGCGATTAGAAGTCGTCCGGGAGTTCCTTCATATCGGCCAAGGTGAAG